>DASPVQ010000003.1 GCA_035622275.1 Thermoplasmata archaeon
CGACGTCCGGTCGGACCGCACGCTCCGCCGGATCATCCGGCAAGCGGGGAGGCTGGCGCGATGGGTGGGGCCGAACCTCGGGCCGCGCACCCGACGCGGTGCCCTGCGCCGATGTTCCAGCTGGCCGCGACCACGGTCATCGCGGTGCTCCCCCTCGTGCCCTCGGTGGAAGAACGGGAGCACCTCTCCTCTGTCTGCGCGTCGACGCCGAAGGAGCCGGGCTCGCTGGGAGTAGCGGCGAAGGGGGGAAAGTGGAGGCTGCAATGCCCATTCCACCTGGGGCGGGAAGGAGATCCCGGGCGACTCGAGCCGTGGGTCGATGATGCGCGACGATTATGTCGGCGAGTCGGATATCTCCGGCGACGATGGAGCCGGGTCGTGACGGCATCGCATCGCAACTCGCGAAGACGCGGCGGGACCTTCGTCTGAGCCTCTACATCCTCGTCGTGGGACTCCTCGTAATCTCGGTCGCCGTCGCGCTGGAAATGACGGGCGGCAGTGACACCGCAATCGCGCCGGGCGCGTATCTCTCGCTGATCACGGTGATCCTCTACAACGGCGGGGGCACCGCCGCCTTGGCGGGTGCGCTCTTCGCCTTCCACAACTGGCAGATCCTGGAGCGTGCCCAGACCATCGTGGCGCCCTAAAGGTGACCTGGCGCCCGTCGCCAGTCCGCAGCGCCCCGACCTGCTACGAGGCGCAGCGCGTCCTCGGCGGGGTCTGCCGCTGCTCAGGTGAGTGCGCGCTTCAGGAGCGCGGCGATCCTCGCTTCTTCGGCGGGAGAGAGCGCGGTGAGCGCGAAGGCGGTCGGCCACATCTTGTCCTCGTCCAAGTTCGCCTCGTCGCTGAATCCGAGCGTGGCGTAGCGAGTTTTGAACTTACCCGCGGCCTGGAAGAAGCAGAGTATCTGTCCGTTCTTCGAATACGCCGGCATCCCGTACCACGTCCGGGCCGAGAGATCGGGGGCGTGGGCACGGACCAGGGCATGGAGCCGTTCGGCGAGGTCGCGATCCCCGGGAGCCATCGTGGCGATCTTCGCGAGCACTTCGGCCTCTCCGGTCGTTGCCCCCGCCGGCGCACGAGATCGTAGCTCACGGGCGCGTTCTTTCATCGCCGCGAGTTCTTCGCTGGTGAACCTGGCGCCCGACCTCGCCCCCGGCTTTCTCGCGCTCTTCTTCGCGGCCATCGCGCAAGCGAGCCCGGCGGCACCCATAACGGCCTCGACCGTCGGCGGTTCATGTCGGTTCATCGGGTCGTCGTGGGCGGGGTTTCGGCCCCGGCGGAGGGCCCATCGAACGCAACCGGGCGCCCAAGGTCTAATCTAAGACGACTCGATTTCGGCGGTCGACGATGTCGCGGCGGCTCGCCGCCATCATGTTCACGGACGTCGCTGGGTATACTCAGCTCGCCCAGACCGACGAAGCCGGTGCCCTTCGGCTTCTCGAGGAACAGGAGCGCGTCGCCCGGCCGCTCCTCGCGACCCACCGCGGCCGGAAGGTGAAGTCGATGGGGGACGGGCTCTTGCTCGAGTTCCCGAACGCGCTGGACGCCGTCGAGTTCGGCGTCGGATTTCAGCGAGCCCTCCACGAGCGGAACGCGCGGACGGGCGCTCTCCCGCTGCGCCTCCGCGTCGGGATCCACCTCGGTGACGTCCAGGCCAAGGGCGCGGACATCCTCGGAGACGCGGTCAACGTCGCCTCCCGGGTCGAGCCGCTCGCGGACCCCGGGGGCGTCGCGCTCTCCGTGCAGGTCTATGATCAGGTCCACCGCAAGGCGAACTGCACCTTCGAGCGGCTGGGTCCGCGCAAGCTCGAAGGGGTCGTCGAACCGATCGAGATCTACCGGGTCGCGTTTCCGTGGTCGCCGCCGGCGAACGTCGTGCTCCCGTCGGTCGTGCCCCGGGTGGCGGTCCTTCCGCTGGCGAACATCAGCCCGGATCCGCACGACGAGTACTTCGCCGACGGCCTGACCGAAGAACTGATCTCCGTCCTCTCGCGGATCGGCGGGCTCCGCGTCCTCGCTCGGACGTCGGTGAACCAGTACAAGGGCACCTCGAAGCCGATCTCGGTGATCGGGGCGGAGCTGGGCGCCCAGGCGGTGCTCGAGGGAAGCGTCCGCAAGGACGGTGACCAGCTTCGCATCACGATGCAGCTCATCGACGCCGACACCCAGGAGCACCGGTGGGCGCAGACCTACGATCGGCGGCTGGAGAACGTCTTTGCGATCCAGGCCGAGGTGGCCGAACGGACCGCCGAGGCGCTCAAGGTCCAGCTCCTGAGCTCGGAGCGCAAGGCGATCGAGGAACAACCCACCGCGAACTTCCGCGCGTACGAGCTCTACTTGCGGGGCGTGCGCGCCGCGCAGACGGCGCTCGGGGGCATGGCCAGCGCCGAGGGAGCCCGGGCGGATCGCGCGGCGGAGGAGTACTTCGAAGCCGCGATCCGAGAGGATCCCGCGTTCTCGGCCGCCTACTCTCATCTGGCAAATCACCTGATCGCCGCCAGCGGCGAGACGCGTCCCGCCCGCCTCGCACTCGCGCGGGCCCGGGTCCTCACCCTCCACGCGCTCGAGCTGCATCCGAGCTCGTCCGACGCGCATACGGCCCAGGGGAACCTGGCGATGCAGGCCGACCACGACTGGCCCCGGGCCGAGGCGGAGTTCCAGCAGGCGATCGCGCTCAACTCGAGCAGCTCCGCGGCCCACGTGTGGTACGGCCACCTCCTCACCGTGCTCCAACGGTACCGGGAGGCCGACAAGCAGTTCGCCGCCGCGATCGAGCTCGATCCGCTCTGGTTCTATCCTCAGTTCCTGCGCGCGTGGAACCAGGCGTACGCGGCCGACTACGAGCGCTTCCTCGCGCTGAGCGAGAAGCTCCTGGCCGACTTCGGGGACCGTCAGTGGTCGCGCGGTACGCTGGCCTGGGCCTACGCCTTCGCGGGGCGCGTGCAGGAGGCGGTCCGGCTCTTGAAGCCCCTCGTCACGCCCTTCGGCCTCCCGCTGCGGCACATCCAAGGCGAGCTGAACGCGTTCCTCGGGAGGCCGCAGCAGCTGCGGTCCTGGCTCGCCACGCTGGAACGGAACACGAGCGCGAGCGGCCCGAGCCCGGTGCTGGTGGCCTCCGCCTACGGGATGTGCGGCGAACGGGAGAAAGCGCTGGGCCTCCTGGAGCGAGATTGCGCCACCGGCGAGGGCTTCCTCTGGAACCATTACCAGTGGGTCGGCTTCGATCGGGTTCGCGATGACCCCCGGTTCGCGGCCCTGGTGCGGGCGATGGGTCTGCCTCCCGGGCTCACCCGTCCGCTCTGGGACGGACGTGGCCCCTTCCCGGCGGCGGTTTCCGGAGGAGAGTGCCCAACGACCCCTCGCCAGGGTGGGCGAGCGATGCGACCATCGCGGCGAGCCGCCCCGCGGCGTTTCAGGACCCCCCGGCAAGCCAGAAAGCGCCCCCGGTGATAGTCCGGGCATGGATCCCATGATGAAGCCGAAGTTGGCGCCGTACCTCGTCGCGCGGGATGCTGCCGGGCTCGCCACGTTCATCGAGAAGGGCCTCGGCGGCCTGCGGGGCTTCCAAGAGCTCGACGCGAGCGGCAAGTTCCAGCATCTCGAGATGAAGGTGGCGGATGCGGTCGTGATGCTGGCCGACGCGCCGAGCGGTCGACCGCCGTTCCCCGCGATGCTCCACCTGTACGTGGCGGACGCCGACGCGGCGTTCCAGCGGGCACTGAAGGCCGGGGCCCTCAGCGTGCGGGAACCGAGCGACATGCCCGACGGGCGTCGCGGCGGGGTCCGCGATCTCTGGGGCAACGAGTGGTGGTTCACCCAGCCGAAAGCCTGAGCCGCCGTCACCCGGCCCGCGCCCGCCCTCGTCGCGTGGGTGGGGTCGTGCGGGGCCAAGGCCAGGTAAGCACCTTTCCTGCGGCGGACGTCCCGATTAAGTAGCGTCCGACCCCATCGCACGTTCGAGGGCGCGATGCCGCGCGTGGGGATCGTTCTGGGAAGCACCCGGCCCGGACGGGTCGGGGAGGCGGTGGCGCGCTGGGTGCTCGAGATCGCCCGAAAGCGGACCGACGCGGAGTTCGAGCTCGTCGACCTCAAGGACGTCAACCTCCCGCTGCTGGACGAGGCGGTCCCACCCTCGGCGGGGAAGTACGCCCAGCCGCACACCCAGGACTGGTCGAAGGTCATCGGCTCCTTCGACGCATTCGTCTTCGTGACCCCGGAGTACAACCACAGCGTGCCGGCGGGGCTGAAGAACGCGATCGACTACCTGTTCGCCGAGTGGAACCACAAGGCGGCGGGCTTCGTGAGCTACGGCAGCTCGGGAGGCGTGCGAGCCGTCGAGCATCTCCGCCTCATCCTGGCGGAGGTCATGGTGGCGACCGTCCGAATGCAGGTCCCGCTCCCGATCTCCACCGACTTCGAGAACTTCCGGGTGTTCAAGCCGCTGCCCATCCGAGAGCCGCAGCTCAACACGATGCTCGACCAGCTGATCGCCTGGGCGAACGCGCTGCGTCCCGTCCGGGAGCATCCACCGCCGAGGCGCTGAGCTCGCCTCAGCCGGGCGCGGGAGCGGTGGCGACGAGGGCGCGCAGGCCCGGCGTGCCCTGCAGCGCGAAACCGGACGTCCGTTCGATGAGCACGGCCTCGCCGACCTCGATCGGCTGGGCGTCGACGGCGCCCCGGCCCGCCAGGACGTAGACGATCCCTCGGCGGGCCCGCCCGACCCGCAGGAACGCCGTTCCTCGCTCCGCGAACTGGATCTCCTTTGCCTCCAGCCCCGCCGACGAAGTGACCGGGGTCCCTGGACCCACGAGCGGACGGATGCGGGCGCCCTCCGCCTGGACCGGGGACAGGGCGGGGAGCGCGGACTGCAGCCGGTTCTCGCCCTTCGTCCCACCGCTCAGCGCGAGCACCAGCGAGAACCAGCGGATCGAACTGCCTTTCCCGGGGCTGATCCGGTGCGCCGTCTTGTCGTAGACCGTGAACAGTCGCACCGAGCCGGGACGCATCGACTCGGGCGGGCCGCCCTCGAGTTGGTACGACGCGAATCCCTCGAGCACGTAGGTGAGCACCTCCTCCTGCTCGTGACTGTGGGCCGGGTACTGCCGGGCGCCCGCCGCCATCGACTCCACGGCGCGGACGTACGGCGGCCACACGTCGACCTTGGCGCTCGGGATGATCCGGCGGACCGTCGCGACCTTCGCCGCCACCTCGCCCGAAACCCACTGGAGCGATGGACCTGTCCCGACGGGCGCGGCCACGGTGGCCGTCCACCCGCGTCCGGGCTCATAAGATTGCCACGGCGCCCGGACGCTTCAGACGGGCGCGGCGTAGCGGACGACCGGGTTGTCGATGTACTCGAGGACCTTGGGCACGCCCGCCTCGAGCGCGATGTGTCGGGCCTCGCGCAGGAGCTCGGTGCGATCGGCCGCCTCGGCCGCCGGGATCTCCGAGATGTGGACGGTCACCGGTCTCGCGTGCCGATCGAACGCGGCGAGGAAGCCACGACACTCCGGGAAGCCGAGCTGGAAGAGCCGGAGCTGGAGCTCGACGTCGGGTGGGACCGGGTCGGCCCGGTAGCTCTTCATCTCGAAGAAGCGAGCGCGGCCGTCCCAGTAGTCGGGCTGGGCGTAGATGCCCGCGTCCTCGCCGATGAGGATGAGGCGGCTGCGGGGCCGGGGGAGGCCCATGAGCTCGCTGCCACGGAACGCTCGAAGGACCCCCGCGATCTCCTCCAGCTGGCGTGCGCGGTCCGTGGGCGGGAGCGACACCGCCGCCTCCTCGATCGCGCGGTCGAGCTCCTCCGCGCTGAACCGGTCCATCGCCGCAAGGGAGGGACGGCGGCCCATCCGGAACTCATGACTGAAGCGGGAGAGGGCGCCGTCGATCGCCTTGCCGACCGCCATCGCGATCTCGTCGCGTTCGGTCACCGGTCGCGGAAAGAGCGCGCGGACGATCTCGTGGCTCGCGACGGTACGAACGGTGGTCACGCCGGTCCCTCCCTCGCGGTGCCACCCGGCACTTGGACCAAGGTTCAAAGGCTCATGGGGGCAGACCGGGTGGTACGCGATGCCCCGGCGGGGAGGGCCGCTGCGGCTCGGCCCCCGGCGCCTCGGGGCCGCTGCCGTCACGCATATAGCCCATGGACGGCGTGGGTACGAGCGGTCGTCCCGGTGCGTCGGACCGTGGCGTTCCCGCTGACGGGCTGTGCCCGGCTCGCGGCACGGCGATCGGTGCGGAGGTCGGGTGGTGAAGGTCGCGGTCGTGGTCCCCAGTTTCTCGCGCGTCCTCCCATCGGATCCGGAGTGCATCGCGCGGGGCCTCGCCGAGGCCGGGGCCGAGGTCCACGTCTTTACGACCCGATCGTCCTCCGGACGGGACGCCGACTATCTCGGGCTGCCGGTCCGGGACCTGCGGGACTCGCCGTTCGAGATCCACTGGTGCCGCCACCTCGGCGTGGTCCGCCAGTTCGTCGTCTCCCTGCCGCCCTCGCCGCCCTTGGACTCCTCCTTCCAGGGCGCGATCATCTTCGAGGACTACCCGATGCTCTCGCGTCAAGCGGCCCGCCAGCTCGCCCACGCGTCGGTGCCGGTCGTGCTCGCGGTGGAGCGGTGCTACTATCCCTCGGACCGCCTCGCACGTTCCGCGCTGGGCTTCGTCGACCGGGCCCTCGCGCCCCGCCTCTGGCGTCGCGCGGAGGCGATCGCCTGCCACTCGCGGGAGTCGATGCGATTCTACACGAACCTGGGCGCGCCGCGCGAGCGGCTGGCGTACCTGCCCGGCTGCATCGATGCCGAGTACTTCCGTCGCGAGAGCGCCCTCGCGAACGGCCATGTCCGCACGGCGCGGGATCCGCCCACGATCGTGTGCGTGGCCCGGTTGCATCCGTACAAGGGCATCCCCGTGCTGCTGGAGGCCGCCGCGGGCCTGCGGGCCCGGGGTCGGGACTTCCGCCTGCGGATCATCGGCCGCGGGCCGATGGAGGCGGAGTATCGGGGGTTGGCGACGCGGCTCGGCCTCGGCGCCTGGGTCAGCTTCGAGCCCACGCCGATCCCGAACCCCGCCATGCCGGCGGTGCTCGGTGCGGCCGACATCTACGTCCAGCCCAGCCTGATCGAGCCGTTCGGACGCGCCGCCGCGGAGGCGATGGCCTCGCGACTGCCGGTGGTGGCGTCCGCGGTCGGGGGCCTGCGCGACACGGTCTCCGACGGAGAGACCGGTGCGCTGGTCGCTCCGGGCGACGCGGGAGGCCTCGCCCGGGCGCTGGAGACCCTCGCCGAGGATCCCGAGCTCGCCCGGCGGATGGGGCGCAGCGGCCAAGCGCGGGCGATCGAGCGCCTCGACTATCGGCGGGTCGCGCGCTGGTACCTCGACCGGTTCTCGGGCCGGGGGCCGCGCGCTCCCGGGCTCGCGAGTTAGCCCGGGGATGACCGGAGCGCCGTTCGCGGGAGGCGAGCCCGACGGGTTCGGGGCCCGCGCGCCATGATCCCGCTACCGCAGTTCACGCTCCTCCTGCTGCCACTCTGGGCGCTCGGCCTTCCCTTGATCGGGGAGTCGGTGCTGTGGCTGGTCTCCCTCCTGCCGGGCGACCGGGCCCGCCTCGGCGCGCTGTCGCGGCTGTCGCTCGCCGAGCGCGCGATCTGGGACCTCGCGATCGGGACCGCGGCCCTCGTCATCGCCGGGCTCGCGATCGCGGTCTTCGGGCTCGTGCTGACGGCCGCCGTCGCCTTCGGGCTGGTCCTGGTGCCCGCCGCCCTCGCGGTGGTCCGCCTGGTTCGGGGGCGCGGCACGCTCCTGAGGCGGCTCCTGGCGCGCGTGCGCGCCGAGCGTTGGGAGATCCTGGGCCTCGCGGGGCTCTTCGCCGTCACGCTTGGGGTCCGCCTGTGGGTGTACAACGGACTCTACCTGTACGCGGGACCGGACATCCGCTTCTACACCTTCTACACCCAGCAGATCCTCGCCACCGGCCACCTGTTCCCCTCGCTCCGGTCGATCGTGTTCCCGGGCTGGATGGTCGCGTCCGACCTGCACCAGTGGTTCAGCGGCGCGGAGGACGTCTTCGCCGTCATGAACCTGTGGTGGTCGACCGACACGCCGCAGCTGGCCTCGGGCGCCACCCTGCTGTTCAGCAGCGCGATCCCGCTGTCGGTATACGCGCTCGGGCGCGCGCTGTTCCGGGATCGCGGTCGCGGGCTACCCCTGATGGCCGGGTTCGTCATCGGGCTGGCGACCAGCTACCCGTCCTACTTCCTGAGCTGGGGCGGGATCGACGAGACGGTCATCTGGGTCGTCTTCCCGATCGCGGTCGCGGTCACGCTGCTTCTCCTGGACGAGACACGCGCCTCCTTCGGCATGCTCCTGCTCGCGACGCTGCTGGTGGCCGGCGGCGTGTTGATCTCGCCCCTGTCGCTCGTCTACGTGACCACGCTGACGATCGGCATCGGGCTGGAGGTGATCGTCCGCCGTCGGTCGGTGGGGCCCGCATTGGCGCGCCTGTTCGTGCCGATCGCCGGCGGGGTCGCGCTGGCCTCGCCGGCCCTGGTCCGCGCGGCCGCCGCCTGGCAGGCCAACCAGGCGGCCCAGGCGCCCGGCGCCATCGGCTGGGGCACGTTCGCGACCGCCCCGATCATCCGCTACGGCCCGGCGGTCGGCTCGCTGCAGCGCTTCCTGACCAATTCGACGCCGCTCGACGTCGTCGCCGTCGTCGTGGTGCTCGGGTACCTCGGGCTCGCGCTCAGCGTCCGACGGGTCCGCTGGGTCCCGGCGCTCCTGGTCTGGATGGCGATGCTGTTCGCGTTCAACGAGAACGGCCCCTACGGCCTCTACTGGGTCCGGTTCCCCGGCTGGACGGCCGTCTTCCCCGACCGACCCGCGGACCTGTTGTTCGTTCCCCTCAGCCTGGGCGTCGGCCTGTTGACGGCCCGGCTCCACTCTCTCGCCCGGGGGCCGCCGGCGTTCACCCGGAGTCCTGAGGGCTCCTCGCCCCCGTCCGCGGGCCACCCGCGGTCGGGCCCGCCGAGCGCCGCCGGCCGCCCGGGGCCGCTGCGCGTGGCGGGCGCGATCGGGCTCGTCGCGGTCGTGGCGCTCAGCGGCGGGGTCTCCGTCAGCGTGGCCCAGACCAACCAGGTGAACGTCGACTGGGCGAACGGATTCTCGCCGGCCGACCTCGAAGGGTTCGCCTGGCTCCAGGCCCACGAGCCCGCGGGTTCGACGGTCCTGGTGACGGATGTCGACGCCGGCAACTGGCTGCCCGCGTTCACCGACCTGCGCGAGTTCCCGGACGCCGCGATCGTGAACAACGCGAGCCTCCTCGCCGAGTACGCCACGATGGTCGAGCAGATCACGGACTCGAACTACACCGCCTACTCCGAGCTCGCGAGGGCCTACGACCTTCGCGCCGCGTACTTCGGATCGCAGATCGCGTACACTCAGCCGGTGGTCCTCGCTCCGCCGCCGCTCCTCCAGCCGCCGTTCATCTTCTACTTCGTCTCGAGCTACCACCTCTGCCTCCCGCCGACCGCCCCGTGGATCGCCCGGCTCGCCTGCAACAACGACACGCTGTCGCTCGTCGGTCCGATCGCCTTCTCCGAGACCGTCTACGACAACGGCGCGGTCGTCGGGACGTTCAACGGCAGCGTGCCGATGGGCGACAACCTCACCTTCGTCCTGCACGAGTACACGGCGCAGTTCCCGGGCAACTGGGACGCGGCGATCGTCAGCCAGCCGCTCGCGGCCGTCGCCTATCAGGTCCCCGGCAGCTCGGCCGAGGTGCTGTCGCTGAACCCGGAGTTCGCTTCCACGACCTGCACGATCGTGCCGTTCTCCTCCTGCGCGCCGGTCGGGTGACGCCGGCGCCCGATGGGGTCTAGGTCTGCGGCAGCTCGCCCGCGACCACCGTGATCGTCACGCCCGGCGGCGCGGTCTCGAGCGCGGTCCACTGGGGATCGAGCATCGCGAGCTCGGCGTTCCCGCTGTAGTAGGCCCAGGTGCCGAGCGGGTGCTCCTCGAACGACGCGCTCCAGTCCCCGGGGAACGGCGGCGTGCCCGAGGCGAGCGTGAAGGTCCAGCTGGTCCCGTTCGCGATCGCCACGAGGCCCATCCCGATCGGCTCGAGGTCGTGGTACTCGGTCAGGTTGACGACGACCGGTCCGCGGAAGGTCACCGAGTCGCCGTTGCACAGGAGGAACAGCGGCAGGTTCTCTTCGGGGCTCTCGCAGACGCTGTAGCGCGAGGCGAAGTCGAGGATCGGGCGCGGCGCCACCCACTTCGCCGGGTCGAACGACGGCACGCTCGAGTAGCCGTTGCGGGCACCCCAGTAGGCGCCGCTGATGTTGAAGGCGTGGAGGAACGAGAGCGTCGGGGCGTACTCGCTCGTGTTGAACAGCGCCGGGATCTCGGTCGACGCTTCGTAGACGGACGGGCTCGAGATGAGCTCGGGGTACGGGAAGACCTTGAGGTCGGTGAACTGGGGGATCCAGGTGCCCGCATCCGCGTCGGTGACGAGGAGCGTGGCGTTCGCCGGCAGGTGGCTCTGCATCCAGGCGAAGGCCGCGAGGTCCGCGGGCGTGAGCTCGGTCCCCCAGCCGACGGTCTCCGCGTTGTCGATCACGACCTGGACGGACGCCGCGGTGCCGAGCAGCAGGAGCGCCACGAACGCGACCTGGCGCTTCGATAGCGGACGCCCGTCGCTGCGCGGGAGGCTCCAGGCGCTGCGACGCGGCACCGGCGCGGTGGCCACCGACGCGGGGGGTCCTCGCTCGAGCAGGGTCGCGAGCAGCCAGCCGGTGCCGGCTGCCAACGGAAGGAACATCCACTCGAGGGGCCGGTCGGCATAGAGGAACGACCAGCCGGGGTACTGGACCCAGTACGGTCCGAACGGACCGTTCGAGTTCAGGAGCAACAGTCCGATCCCGAGCCCGAGGAGGGTGAACGCATGCCGCTCGCGGTAGCGCACAAGCGCGAGGGCGAGGCCGAGCCAGCCCAGCACGACGACGACGCCGGTTCCGAGGATCCCGGTGTGGAGGAAGAGCAGGTTGCGGGCGGTGGCCAGCGGCTCGCCGGGCACGAGGATCACGTCGCTCTGGAAGACCCCCCAGCCGGCGTAGCCCGGAGGGCTGAGCGCGTTCGCCGTGGAGAGGTCGGCGATCTCGGCGTACAGGATCGGCGACGCGATGGCGACCCCGAAGAGGTAGAAGACGGCGCCCCGGGCCAGGGCCCGCACGGCCCCCGAGCGCAGGGCGAACGCCCCGAGCACGGCCGCGACGACGAAGACGCCGACGTAGGCGAACGGGTACGGGTTGACGATCACGGCCCCGCCGAAGACGAGGCCGGCGAGCACGAGCTCGGCACTGAGGAACCGGGGCGAGCGCAGCGCGGCGAGGAAGAAGGCGAGGGCGACCGGGACGAGCAGCCAGTTGACCTGCTCGTCGATCCCTCCCCAGTCCTGGTAGAACAGCGGGTAGGCGGAGAACATCCCGAGGGCGAGCGCCCCGAGGGTGGCGGTCCAGGGGCTGCGCGTGGGGAATGCCGCGCGGAAGAGCACGAACCCGGCGAAGGGGATCAGGATGCCGACGTCGATCACCGCCGCCGAGACGAGCTGGGGCGCGTTCCACGGCACCCAGGCGTTCACCGTCGCGAAGATCGCCTCGCTACCGGCGAAGCGCAGATGCGGAGCCACCACGGGGTTCCACGACGGCTCGGCGTAGGGCGCCCAGGAGGTGACGAAGTGCCCGTGGGCCTCGACGAGCTGGGTGATCAGCGTGAACATGCGGATGTCGTCGCCCGCGTAGACGAGGTACGGGACGTAGGAGGCGATCCGGGCGACCACCACGACCACGACGACGCCGAAGAGGAACCACTCCACGCGCGCGGGCGGCGCGGGCCGCCGGCCGAGCGGCGCTCCGAAGCGCTTGCGCGCGAGGAACCCGCGAACGAGGAAGATCGCGGCCGCGAGGAGGAGCAGTGCCCAGGCGACGTCCGTCCCGATCGAGAGGCCCGCGATCGTGGCCACGAGGTAGAGGATCGGCACGACCGAAAGTCCGAGCGCGGCGTCCTCGATCAGCCGTCCGAGGATCGCGGCCCAAGTGGCGGGCGGATCCGCCGACGCCGGCGGCAGGAGCGCGGAGACCGCCCAGCGGATCATCGAGCCGATCAGCGCGCTGGCGAGGACCAGGATCGGCAGCAGCCCGAGCGCGAGCCATCCGACCGGAATCATGGTCGGCTCCACGACTGCTGCGGGCAGGCGCCCGGGCCCCTCAGGCGAGCCCGATCGCCGTTAGCTTCGAGCAAGGGACGCGATCTCCTGCGCCACTCGATCGAGGTCGGCCGACTCCGTGTACCGGCGCACGAACTCCGGATCCGGTCGCGGCGGGAGCGCCGGGCCCCTCGAGGCCCGTACCTCGGCGCAGAGCGCCTTGAGGCGGTCGGCGAACTCCGAGCACGGGGCGACCTGGACGCTCGCCGCGGCATCGATGCCCGCGGCGGCCTCGGGCGTGGCGAGGACCCGCAGCCCGTGCAGCACGTAATCGACCATCTTTCCGCTCGTTCCCCCGGCGACGTCCATCGGCGCGAGCCCGATCTCGCAGGCGAACAGCAGGCCGTCCAGGTCCGATACGGTCCCGAGCACCCGAAGATTGGCACCGCTCTGAGGGACGTACGGCTCGGAGTCCAGCCCGCCGACGAGGATCAGCAGGTCCGGATCCGAGCGACCGAGGGCCGGCGCGAGCTCGTCGCGGAGGAAGTGGAAGGCACGCACGTTCGGCGCGTACTGGAACGAGCCGACGAAGACGGCCGGAACGCGGCCCGCCAGGCCGAGCTCGGCCCGCCACCGCGCGATCGCCACGGGGTCCGGGACCGGCCGGGTCCGCTTGAGCGTGCAGACGCGTAGTTTCTCCGCGGGCACGCCGCCCTCGCGCAGCGAGCGCGCGACCTCCTCGGACGGGGCGATGACGATCCGCGCGATGCGCAGACCGAGCGCGTTGAGCGGCCGACGGGTCAGGCCGAACAGGATCCCGCCCCGGTAGCCCGCTTTGCGCCAGTGCCGGCTGACCGCGGTGTTCGCATCGAGCGGGTAGTAGACGAGCGGCACCTGCCGGATCCAGCTCCAGACCGCGGCGAGACCGGCGACGTACACGTCGACGGGTACGATCACACGGGCCCGCTGGGCTCGGGGCGAGCGAGCGTCGCGCACGATGAACCGGAGCTCCTCGGCCACGGCCGCGAGCAGGTAGCGGAACCCGACCAGGAGGGGACCGCTCGACTCCCGCGCGCGGTCCGTGCCCACGGTGGCATGCTCCCCCGGGGCGACGACCTCCACCGGAACGACCCGCCGCAGTCCCTCCACGAACCCTCGAAAGTGGAGCGAGCTGCCGTGATAAGCCGCGTTCAGCGCACGGTGATACAGTGCGACCACGCGCGCGAGGCTCGGGGTGCCCGCCGGCGCCGGCGTCCCCGTCGGTGGGAGGTCAGGCGCTGCCATCGCCTCCTCGGGGCGCGGCGAGCGCCGCCGCCTCCGACGGGACGGACGTTCGCTCAAGGATCTCGCGGTAGCGCCGATCGAACTCGCCGGCGACCTCCCGCCATCCGATGACATCCCGGGGCCGCGCGAACGGTCCCAGCCCGGCCGCCCCTTCGATCGCTACGGCGAGCGCGTCGGCGGAGAGGTCCGCGGCGAGCCAACCGTTCTCGCCCGTCCGGATCCGCTCGCGCAGCGCGCCGACCGGGAAAGCGGCGACCGGCTTGCCGCGCGCCCAGGCCTCGCTGACGACCAGGGAGAATCCCTCGACGAAATCCGCGCGGCTCGGCACCACGACCACGTCGGCGGCGTCGAGCGCGCCGACCCGCTCCCGTTCATCGACGGGTCCGAGGACCTGGACGTGGTCCGCCACCCCCAGCTCGGCGGCGAGCCGGCGGAGACGATCGAGCGAGCCGTCCACGTCGGGGCCGACGATCACCGCGCTCGCGTCCGGCAGCGCCCGCCGGACGGCCGGCATCGCGCGGACCAGCCACTCCGGCCCCTTCAGCGGGTGGCACCGGCCGAGGAACAGCAGCACCGGACGTCGTCCCGCGAGGGCGTGCGCCGCGCGGAATGACGCGCCGAGGGGAGGGGAGGTCAGCACCGAGTCCGGTACCCCGCCGGGGATGTAGCAGACCCGGGGGCTCCACTGGCGCGCGACCCGTTCCTCCTCGCGGCTCTGGACATGCACCAGCGCGGCCCGCCGCAGCGCGCGGTGAACGATCCCGTCATCGACGCGACCGGCCCAACGAACCGGCCGTCGGGGGTGACGCGCCAGGCTCGAGACCACGGGCGTCGAGAGGACGAGCGGCCGGCCCAGTCGTAGCGCGAGGCCGATCCCGATGAGGTTGAACACCTCCTGCGGGTTCCATACATGGACGATCTCGGCCCACGTCACCGTGTCATGGAGCGCGCGGTAGGAGGCCGGCGAAGGGATCTGGATCCAGTTCGAGATCGCGCCGACCGGCACGCCGAGGAACTCGACGAGGTCCAGGACGAGCCGTCGGGGCTCGGGCGACGGCGCGACGACGCGGACGTCGGCGCCGCGCCGGGCCTCGTCGCGGGCCACCTCGTAGATCGAGAGTTCGACGCCACCGAGGGGAGGGACCGGAAACGCTCCGAGCAGGTAGAGAACCCTCACACGACCCCTCGACCGGGCCGGCGGGTCACTGCTGGGTCGCGGTGCCGGAGCTGTGCGTGTCGGACGGGCAGGCGAGCGGGCTCGGGACCGTTCCGAGGGCACGGAAGCGGAGCCCGACCATGCGGGCCAGGATCAGGAAGCCGTGGCGGAACCGCAGCTTCTTCGTTCCGACCCGCGCGCGGTACGGCACGGCGACCTCGGAGATCTCGAGCCCCTTGACGTTGTGGACGTAGTCGTTCAGCTCGCACTCGATGTCGAAGCCGCGCGAGCGCGGATTCCAGTCGCGGACGACGTCGGCGCGGAAGAGTCGAAGACCCGAGAGGGGATCGTCCAGCGGGATGCGGTTCATCGCCCGGTGGACCTGGGCGAGCACCCGGTTGCCCCAGGCGAACGCGTGGGAGGTCGCGCCGTTGTTGGCGATGTTCTCCCGACGGGCAATCACCATGCCGACGTCCGGGCGGTGGTTCAGGATCGAGCGCATCGGGTGCATGGCGTACGAGGGATAGGTGCAGTCGGCGTCGATCATGCCGATGAATCGGGCCCGCTCGAAGTGATCCCGGACGTACTCGAGGCCCAGACGGACCGCGTCTCCCTTGCCCTTGCCGGCCTGCTCGACGACCTCGGCCCCGGTCGCGCGCGCGACCACGCCGGTCGCGTCCCCGTCGGGCCGGTGGATGACCACGATGCGCGGGTTCAGGCTCCGCCGCACCTCTTCGATCACCGGAGCAATGCCCTGGGCCTCCCGGTACGCGGGGATCAGCACCACCGTGTCGTCGAGGGGGGGAGGCAAGCGCCCGAACGCAGCCGCGTTCGAGCCGCCCGACCCGTCACTGAATGCCATGCGGCTGCCTCCCTAACAGTACTTACCCGCCCCTCCGAAGTACATATAGGTAGGTATTGGCCCGCAGGACGAGAAATCGTGGCGTGCGACTCCCACGCGCGGAGCAACCCGGGTCGACGCAACGGTCGGCACGACGGGCCCAGCGTACCGGGCCCGTGATTCGCCGAACGGACGCACGGACCCCGATGCCGCACGGCCATAAGTAACCTCAGCCTCTCCCAGCGCCGGTGGCCGTCTCGGCGATCGACGCCTATCTCGGAGCCCTCGCGCTGCTGGCCGCGCTCGCACCGCTCGGCCTCGTCCTGATCCGCGGGGCCGAGCGGGCGTTCGGGCTCCGCGGATTCCTGACGGTCCCCGAGCGAGCGATCGTCTCGATCTTCGCCGCGAGCACGCTGTTCTTCCTGGTCGCCTCGATCCCGTTTCCGATCTTCTGGCCGCCGGTGATGTGGGGCATCCTCGGCGCGGGCGGGATCGCCCTGGCCGTCCTGTGGTCGCACGAGCGCTGGCTCGGCCTGCGCGCAGGGGCGGCCTGGGTGAGCACGCCGACGGGGGCGCTGGTCGTCCTCGTCTCACTCGGCCTGATCGCCGTCGAGATCGTCGGCGGGGGAACCTCGGCCTTCCCGAACGTGTACGACGGCGCCTTCCAGAGCCTGCTCGCGAACCTGATCGTCGCGAACCATACCGCGGTCTGGACGCTCCAGCCGTACGCCACCGCCGGGGTGATCTACCCGCAGGGCGCGGCCGTCTGGTTCGCGTTCCCGAACTACCTGTTCGGGTGGAGTACGATCACCGCCGCGGTGGTCGTGCCTCCGTTGTTCCTCGCGCTGTCGGCCCCCGCGGCCTTCTGCTGGGGCCAGCGTCTCGGGGGCGTCTCCGGGCCGCGAGCGGCCCGCACGGGCCTCGTCTTCCTGGGCTTCTTCGCGCTCGTCGCGAGCTGGCCCCGCCTGTTCATCGGCGGGTCGTACGACTTCGCGCTCTCGCTGCCCCTGTTCCTGGTGGCGCTCGGATGGTTGCGCCCGTACGCCGAGCGGGGCGCAACGAGGTGGGGCCCGACAGCGGCGTTCGGGCTGCTCCTGGGGGGACTGACCTCGCTCAGCGTGGCCTGCGGGGATCTCCTGCCGATCCTGCTGATCGCTTTCCTGGTGCTCTACGCCCCTCGCCTGCGGCTACGATGGCGCGCCTGGGCCGCGAGACTGCTCGCGGCGATCGCCATCGGGACCGTGTTCGTGGCACGGAGCATCGCGGGGGTCGTCGTGTGGTGGCACTACCCGCAGCACGTGCTCGGGGCGACCGGCAGCCCCCCCTACGCGGCGCAGGGCGGCCTGCCGTCCCTGACCTGGGGCCTGTTCGTGACCTACGTGTACCCGTTCCCGCCGCTGCGGCCCAAGATCTCCCCGTTCCCGATCATGGCTGGCCTCATCGTGGTCCTGCTCGCGGCCGGGGTGATCCTGTGCCTGTTGTGGTTCCTGCGTCCGGCCGGCACCGAGCGTCGCCTGCTGTCGGCCGACGTGGTCCGGCCGCTCGTGGCGATCACGATCCTCGCGTTCGCCTGGACGCTCGCGCTGTTGTTCGCGAGCGCGAGTCCCTTCACCGCCACCTTCGCGAACAACCTCGCCTCGGTCTACGAGTCGTCGTACCTGCTGTTCATCCTCTACGGCGCACTGACCGCGATCCCGACGCTGGCCGCTGTCGAGTACCTCGCCGGGCGTGCGGCCGGCGACGCGACCGACCGCGGAGGCGACCGACCGGCGCGCCGTTGGTCGCTCGAGCCGGCCGCGGCCCGGGGGCGAAGTGCGGCGACCGCCCTCGCGGTCGCCCTCGTGGTCGTGCCGATCGGCGTTGGAGGCGTCACGACCGTGACCGAGGTCCCCGGCTATCTCGGCGGCCACCTGGCGATGTTCGCGAACGTGAGCGCCGGGGACGCCAACGGGCTGCGCTGGGCCGGAGCTCACCTCCCCGCGTGCTCGCGCGTGCTCGTCGCCCCGGGCTCGGCCGCCATGTTCCTACCGCTCTTCGCTCGGCTGGGTCTCGTCTTCCCGATGTACCCGATCTCCGTCAACCTCTCGTACAACAACGCGGTGAACGACCTGATCGCCGGGACGTACACGGCCGGAACGCGGGCCGACCTGCTCGAGCTCAACGTCACCGAGGTCTTCGTCACCGGCCAGAGCTCGGTGAGCTACCTGCCGTTCGACCCGGCCGTCTTCGCGACGTCCCACGACTTCGTCACGCTGTTTGCCCAGGGCGACGCGCAGATCTATGCCTTCGCTCCCGGCGAGGCCGCGACCGACTGCGTCTTCGCCTAGCGCAGCCGACCCTGAGCGTCGATGTAACACGTAAACACCCGAAATCGCAAGGTTCACAAACCCCGAGCCTCTCCGTTTCTGTCCCATGAAGGGACCGCGCCCCAACGTGAAGGCCCGCGTGGTCGCGAAGGCCGCGGTGTTCCGCGACCACCAAATCCTCTTGCTCCATCGCTCGTTCGACGCGGCAGATCCCGGCATGTGGGACCTGCCCGGCGGCCAGGTCGAAGAGGGCGAGACCCTGGGCCGCGCCGTGCGGCGCGAGGTCCGCGAGGAGACCGGCATCGCGACGCGGCTGGGCCCGATGTTCCACGCCGACCTGTTCGGATCGTTCTCGCGGCACGGCAAGATCCGGCCGACCGTGGGGGTCTACTTCCACTGCGTCGCGGCCAACCCGAAGGTCCCGCACCTCGACCCCAAGGAGCACACCGAGTACGCCTGGGTCAGCCTCGAGGACATGCGCAGCTATCCCACCGTGCCGCACCTCGCGCGCGCGGTCGAACTCGCCTTCCGCACGCGCAAGGGCGTCCGGCCGCGCGGGCGCGTGCCATCGCCCGAGGACCAGCCCCCGATGGTCCATCTACCCGTGCCGACGTAGGCCGGGGCTACGCCCCGGGAGCGCGCGCGACCGTGGCGCGCCAGGCGTCCAGCGTCTCGCGCAGCGTCTCCTCGAACGAGATCTCGGGGGACCATCCGAGCGCCCGCAATCGCCGCACGTCGGCGAGGTGGACGGGCTCGTCGACCCGGCGGACACGGCTCGGGTCGACCTCGACCTCGATCGGCGCGGCCGCGAAGCCGCGGAGGGTGTCGAGCGTCGTGCGAACGGTCCGGGGAACGCCGCTGCCGATGTTGTAGGCGGTCCCCGCTTCCCCGCGTTCTGCGACCGCGATCATCGCCCGCGTCGCGTCTCGCACGTCGGTGACGTCGCGCGCCTTGTCGAGGTTCCCCACCCGCATCACCCGGGGCGCGGGTTGGTGCTCGAGGCGGGCGATCTGGCTCGCGAAGTCGTTGATCGAGTCGCCGACCTTTCCGACGCCCGTGGTCCCGAAGATGCGGTAGCGCACCACGGGGATCCCGAAGCTGCGGAAGTACTGGTAGCAGAGGAGGTCGGCGGCTGCCTTGCTGGAGGCGTAGGGGCTCGTGGGCCGCATCGGGGCGTCCTCCGGGGTCGGCACCTGCTCCGGGTCGCCGTACTGGGTGCCGCTGCCCGCGAAGGCGAAGCGGGCGTCGGGGCGGTGGCGCCGCAGCGACTCCAACAGGTGCAGCGTGCCGAGCACGTTGGTCCGGAACGTTCCCTCCGGGTCCTGCCAGGATGGGATCACGAACGCGAGCCCGGCAAAGTGGTAGACCACGTCGGGCGAGAACTCCCGCACGGTACGATCGACCGCCTCCGCCTCTCGGACATCGAGCGCGGTCCACCGGGGAGCGTCGGCGGTCGCCGGGATCGCCCCCGGTGCCGCCCCGGGCAGCGACGTCGCGAGCACCTCGATGCCACGTTGCACGAGCTCCCGGGTCATGTAGGAGCCGAGGAAGCCCGCGGCCCCGGTCACCAGCGCGCGCATCGCCAACGGGCCGACGGACGAGAGCCAAAGGGGTTAAGCGTGCCGCCCGCGCGGGCGCCTCGAGCTACTCGGCGGCCGCCCGCGTCGCCCGGAGCGCACGGTAGAACCCGTCGGGCGAGCCCACGGACCTCCAGCGCGCCGGCGCCGCCGCGACGAGCGCGGCGATCCGCCCGCCGCTCCCGAGCAGCTCTTCGATGCCGGCGGTCACCTCGAGCTCCGCCGAGGGGCGCCGGGCGTGGACCTGACGCAGGGCGCCGAAGAGCCGGGGCGAGAAGGCGTAGACGGCGGTCGCGGCCCAGTTCGACCGGGGCCGGGCGGGTTTCTCTTCCATGCGCTCCACCTCGAGGCGGCGCCACTGCCGGTAGCGCCCGGCGGCCCGGGCCTCGACCACGCCGTAGCGTCGGGGGTCGCGCACGCGTCGGACGAGCAGCACGGCATCGAGCTCCTCGGTCCGCAGCAGCTCGGCCATCGCCCGCGGCAGGGCACCGCGATGCGGCTCGTCCAGGACCGCGTCGCACGCGTGGAGCAGGAACGGCGCCGATCCGACCTCGGGCGCCGCGCACAGGACCGCCGCGCCGAAGCCGCTCGGACGCGGCTGGAGGGCGAAGCGGAGGCGCAGCCGACGCAGTCGGTCGTAGAAGGCTCGGGTCTCGGCGAGGCGGTCGGAGTGACCGGCGTGCCGGGCGAGGAACGCCCGATCGATGCGGAAGTAGTTCTCGACCGTCGCGCGGTCGCGCGGCTGCACGACTAGGGTGACGTCGGTCACGCCGGCGCCCATCATCGTCTCCAGCACGATGTGGGCGACCGGTTTGAGCACGGGCTCGTGGTCCCGACCGACGTCGAAGAGCGGCAGGAATTCCTTGCGCAGGCCGCGGGACCACGGCAGCATCCGGGTCCCTTCTCCCGCGAGGGTGAGAACCGCGCGCAGCGGCGCCTCCCGCGATCGCCCCGACGCGCGGAGCGCCTTGCGTCGTTCCATCCGGATCCCCGACGGTAGCGATAGCGGTGGTTCGCCCTATTTGTGCGTTCGGCCCAGCGCCCGTCGGGGGCGCGCGGCCCCCCGGGCCGCCGGGGCCGGCGCGCCCGCCTCGGCGCGGACGCTCCAGGTCTGGAGTCCCTCGGGCTCCAGCGCGAACTCCGTGACGCGACCGCCCGCGTCCTGGACCGCGCGGGCCACCTGGGCCCGGCGCGCGAAGTCGCAGAACAACAGGATGAAGCCGCCGCCTCCCGCGCCGACGAGCTTGCCGCCGAGCGCTCCCGCCGCCCGCGCCCGGGCGTAGAGCGCGTCGACGTGCGGGTTCGAGATCCCCTCGGTGAACCGCTTCTTCAGCTCCCAGCCCTCGTCCAGGAGGCGGCCCATCTCGTCGATGTTGCCGCGGAGCAGCTCGTTCTTCATCGCGATCGCAAGCTCCTTGGTCGCGTCGAGCGCCTCGACCGTCTCGGGCCGCTTCTCGGTGAAGCCCCGCTGCTGCCGGTCGAGCAGCTCGTTGGAGAAGTGGCCGCCCCCGACGTACGCGAGGAGGAGTCGATAGGCGAGCTCGTTGGCTACCTCGCGCCGGATCTTGAGCGGGTTGACGATCGTGCGGTCGCGGAAGAACTCGATGAAGTTGAAGCCCCCGAATGCGGCCGCGTACTGGTCCTGTCGGCCCCCCGTGATCCCGAGCTCCGTGCGCTCGATGCGGTAGGCGAGCTCGGCGATCTCGTAGCTCGTCCAGGCCTGCTTGAGGTAGTGCTGGAACGCCCCCACCAGCGCGACGCACATCGCGCTGGAGCCGCCGAGCCCCGAGCCCGGCGGCGCGTCGGAGTGCAGGAACAGGTGCAGCGACTCCTCGGGGCCGGAGGGCGCGCCGGGCGGTCGCAGCACCCGCAGCCCGGCCTTGACGAGGTCGAGCTCCCCGTTGTAGAGGAGATCGGAGGGGCGTGCGTAGTTCGCGCGCAGCCCGAAGTCGAGGGACTCGACGCTGGTGCCGCGGCCGGCGTGGTTGCCGGCCTCGAGGGTGACGTAGGCGTACTTGTCGACCGTGCAGTTGAGCACCGCGCCCCCGCGCTCCTCGGGGTACGGCGAGACATCGGTCCCCCCGCCGGCGAAGCTGATGCGCAGCGGCGCCTTGCTGCGGAGGATCTGCATCGCGGAGGCCGACGACCGGGACCAGCGACTTAATCCTTGCCTCCGCCGCGCGGACGCGCCCGAGCCCGGAACCCTTAGGAACCGGGGCCGCTCCTCGGAGCCGGAACCGCGGGGCGGCGGGAAGGGGTGGGACGTGGGGCGCCGGTACCAGAATCCCGCGCTGACCGTGGACGCCGTGTGGATCGATCGGGGCCGGCTGCTGCTGGTCCGGCGTGCCCGGCCCCCGTTCCGCGGAATGTGGGCGCTGCCCGGTGGGTTCGTCGAGCTCACCGAGACCGTCGAGGACGCGCTGCGACGCGAGCTCGCGGAGGAGACCGGGCTTCGGGCGGGACGTCTCGAGCTCCTCGGCGTGTACTCCGGCCCCGATCGCGATCCGAGGAAGCCGACGACGTCGGTCGCCTTCCTCGTCCACGGCCGCGCCCGCCCGCCGCGGGGCGGCGACGACGCGGGCGAGGCCCGGTGGGTCCCTCTCCGCGAGGTCGGAAGGCTCGCCTTCGACCACCGCCGCATCCTGGGCGACGCGGTGCGGCGTCGCGCCCGACGCTAGCGCAATCTCACTTGCCGTCCGCGAGCGGCGCCGGCTCCGCGGGCGCCGTCGTCGAGATGACCGCCGGGGCGACCTTCGAGACCTCGCGTCCCCGCGACCAGGAGAGCAGCGCCGCGACCAGCAGGATCGCCGCCGAGCCCCACAGCGCCGCGTGGATGCCGGTGAGGAACGCGGAACTCAGCCCGCCGACGAGGTTGGTCGTGCCGAGGAACACCTCGTAGGCGACCGCGCGCGGGATGCTCGCGCTCGCGATCGTGAGCGCCAGGACGAAGCTGAGGAGGGTCCCGAGGTTCATCAGCGTGGTGCGCACGCCGCTGATCGCGCCGAACGTCGACGGCGTGGCCTGGCTCATGATCGCGGTCGTGTTCGCCGGATAGAACATCCCCGTGCCGATCCCCGAGACGAGCGAGATCATCGGGATGAAGCCGAGCCAGCTGCTGAGGTCGAGCAGCGAGTAACCCAGGACGGCGGCGCCCATGCACAGGATCCCGAGGGTCGCGAACGTGCGCGCGCCGCGCTGGTCGACGCTGCGCCCCATCACCGGAGCGAGCAGCGCCCCGATGAGGTAGCCGGGCACCAGGAGCAGCGAGGCGTCGAGCGGCGAGAGCCCGCGCAGGCCCTGGAGGTACATCGTGAGCAGGAAGACGACGCTGAGGTAGCCCAGGCTCTGGAACAGGCCGGCGACGAGCGAGAAGGCAAGCAGCCGATTCTTGAGCTGGTGCAGGTTCAGCATCGGCTGGCGGCTGCGCAGCTCGAGCGTGATCCAGGGGACGAGCAGCAGGCCGCCGAGGACGAGGTAGCTGACGTTGAGGATCGACACGCCGTAGACCGCGAGCTCGATCAGGCCGTAGCAGACGAGGCTCAGGATCGCCGAGAACAGAACGAAGCCCGGTAAATCGAAGCCGACCTTCTGGGGCGTGTCCTTCGGCAGCGAGCGCAGCCCGAGGTACGCCGCGAAGATCCCGATCGGGATGTTGATGAAGAAGATGTACCGCCAGCCGATGTCGGTCGTGATCACGCCGCCGAGGAGGACCCCGAGGATCGCGCCCACGCCCCAGCCGAAGGCGAGGAACCCGAACGCCCGGCCGCGACGCTCGGGCGGGTAGACCGCGGCGATCAGCGCCCCGCCGTTCGCGAACACGAGCGCGCCGCCGACGGCCTGGATGCCGCGGGCGACGATCAGGAAGATGTCGGTCGGCGCGAACCCGCTGAGCGCGGAGCCGACCGTGAAGATCGCGAAGCCGAGGTTGTAGACCCGGCCCCGGCCGAGCAGGTCGCCGATCTTCCCGGCCTGCGTCGTGAGGGCCGCGGTGATCAACAGGTAGATCAGGATCGTCCAGATGATCGTCGAGAGCGGCGAGGCGAGGTCGCGCGCCATCGTGGGGAGCGCGAGGATCACGATGGTGCTGTCGACCGCGACCATCAGGGTCCCGATCGCGGTGAGGAGCGTGACCGCCCGCTCCCGGGCCGGCTGGCTCAGGCCGCGGCTTCCGCTGGGCGGGTTGACCGGGGTCGACATCGTCGTCGGGAGGAGACGGCGGTATCGACCCGGGTCGCGGATTTAGCGATTTGCTGGCGCGGCGGTCATCGGGCGTGGTCGACGGGAGCCGCGCCGCCCCACAGGCTATAATCGCAAGCTCGGTGGCCCGGCGATGATGAAGGGGCAGATCCACGAGTCCCACCCCCATCCGGGGCTCCTCTCCGACTTCATCCTCGGCAGTCAGGACGGCCTCGTCAACGTCCTCGGGATCCTGCTCGGGCTCTCGGCCGCGACCGGTGACACCCGCATCATCATCATCGCCGCCCTTGCGGCGCTCGGCGCCGAGTCGGTCTCGATGGGCGCCGTCGCCTACACGTCGACCCTGGCTCGCCTGCGCTTCTACCAGGCCGAGACCCAGCGGGAGCTCCACGAGATGCGCGAGGTGCCCGACATGGAGCGCGAGGAGGTCCGCACGGTCTTCCGCAAGTGGGGCTACGAGGGCGAGGAGCTCGAAGAGCTCGTCCGCAAGATCGAATCGAAGCCCAAGGCGATGCTCGACTTCATGATGGCCTTCGAGCTCAACCTCGCGCCGGTCGGCCCGCTGCAGCCGCGCAACAGCGCGCTCGTGGTCTTCGCGGCGACCGTGCTCGGCTCGTTCATCCCGCTCGTCCCGTTCCTCGTCGCGGGGCACGCGATCGTCACCGCCGCCTTCGCGTCGATCGGGCTCAGTGCCGCGGCGCTCTTCGGCATCGGCTGGTACGAGGCGACCACCACCGTGGGCTCGCTCTGGAAGAGCGGGCTCCGCATGCTCGTGATCGGTCTCGGCGCCGGCTTCGCCGGATTCCTGATCGGGCACTTCGCGGGAACGCTGTAGCGCGAGCGCTCGGCCCGCGCTCCGATCACGCGACGCCGGTGAATCGGCGCCGGCGCGCCGCGACGTCCGAGCCGCGGCGCAACCAGGCGAATCGGCGGGGGGTGCGCCCGACCTCGTGACGGCGGCAGGCGGCGCACCAGACGACGATCTCCTGGCGGGCCGCGAGCTCGGGGGTGGGGATGTGGTCCGAGGGGGGGTGGGGGCATCGACGGTCGAGGCAGGCGGGGTCGTTCGGTCCGTCCGGAGCCGGGCGCATCGCTAAGAACGATGCGCACCCATGTGTATTAAACCTGGCGACGGGAGCCGTCGTCCGGTCGGGCGCCTACGGCGCGAGCGCTCTCAGTTCCTTCTGCACGCGGGCCTGCTTCTCCTTGTCGGTGAGCTCGCGCAGGTGGACCGAGACCGAGATCGTGCCGTTCAGCTCGAGGCTCTCGCGGATCAGGGGAAGGCGCAGGGACAGATGCTCGAGTCGGATCTCCATCTGACCGTGCCGGTCCGCGATCGCTTCGACGAAGTCGAGGAACAGGTTGGAGTCGCCCGAGCGGGCGCCGGCCACCGCCATGCCGACCCCCACGGCGTCCGAGGATAGGAACCTATCGTCGGCGGGCCGGCGGCGCGGGCGCCGGCTTACTTGCCGAGACCGGCCCGGTGGCGCAGGGCGTGGTAGAAGCCCCCGAAGCTCGTCGCGGTCGGGGTCCTGAGGCCCTGCAGCCGCAGCTGCTCGCGGACCTCCTTCGCACCCTGGCGGAGGTCGAGGATCTTCGCGGTGTCGTACTTGTACTGGAACGTGCCCGGCGGGCCGCGCGGGAACGGCTCCCAGTCCCGCGGGGTCGTCGTCCGCAGCTCGTGGGCCCGCTTGCCCTCCTTGGGCTGGAACGCCGGCAGCGTGAGGTGCTCCTCGGTCAGCCAGATCATCGTCGCGTCGCGGATCGCCTGCTCGGTGACGTCGTCGAGCGCGCCCGGCGCGACCTGGCCCTGCACCCACTGGACCATCGCGTCGAACGTCTTCTCGGCGTTCTCCTCGAGCATCACGAGGACCGCGATGCGGATCGCCGCGCGGCGCAGCTGCTGGATCCCCGTGTCGCTGAGCCGGTAGTCGGCGGTGAGGCCGAGCATCGCTTCGGAGTTGTCCGCGAGGTCGGACAGCGGCAGCACGAACAACGGACCCGGCGCCTCGTCCTTCGTGATCGACCAGAGGGAGAACTCGCGACCGTTCGTGAGCAGGGCGAGCGGCACCTTCGCGTCCCGCGCCTGGCTCGCGAGCTTGCCGAGGTCGCTCACGTTCGCCGTCCGCTCGCGCACGTCGAGGAACAGGCGCGGCTGGCCCTCGTTGTTGAACAGCGCGTAGTCGATCGGGCCGTCGCCGCCCGGGACCGGGTAGTCGAGGAACACCTGCTTCTTGTCGTCGGGGTTCCAACCGAGGGCGACGAGGAACGGATTGACGATCCAGTGACGGATCTGCGCCTCGGTGACGTCCTCGACGTCCCGGAGCACCTCGCCGGCCACCTGGCTGAAATCGCTCAATCGGCGACTGAGATCCGTCGCTTCCATCGGCGACTACACGAAGCCTCGACCATTAAAAACTGCCGTAGCGCGCGCCACCGGGCCCTCGGTAGCGGGCCGCCTCCGACTCGAGGAACGGAGCGACGGTCTCGAGCGGACGGTCGAGCCCCGAGTAGGCGGGAACGCCGAGGAGATCGGACAGCAGCCATTCGACCTCGTAGGCGTAGAGCCGGCGCGAACCGAGCGCCTCGAGCAGGCGGGCGAGCCGCACGGAGCCGGTGGGACTGAACCGGACGTAGCGCGGCGCCCGGCCCAGGCTGGCGAAGAGGCGGTCGGTGAGCTCGCGGTAGCGCCAGCGCTCGGGTCCGCCGGCCTCCACCGTGTGCGAGGCGTCCAGCGCGAGCTCGTGACGCAGGATGCGGGCCACGTCGCGCGCGCTGATCGGGCTCAGGTGGTACCCTCCCTCGCCGAACATCGGGAAACGGTGGTAGCGCGCGATCGTGGCGAGCATCACGGTGAGGAGCTTGTCCCGCGGGCCGAAGAGCATGGAGGCGCGCACGACCGAGAAGGAGAGGCCGCTGTTCGCGAGCGCGCGGTCCACGGCCCGCTTCTCGATGAGGTAGGGCAGCCCCCGCTCGAGCGGCTCGGGCGCGGCCGGCACGCTCAGCTGCACCCAGCGACGGACCCCGAGTTCGCGCGAGGCGCGGATCAACCGCTCGAGGCCCTCCCGGAGCCGCCGGAATCGGGACCGGGACGCCTGGCGGTACCAGGCGAGGTTCACGACGGCGTCAACGCCGTCCAGGATCGACTCCCAGTCGGCGAGCTCGGCGGCGTCCGCCCGGATCCACTCGACGCCCGCCGCGGCTTCGCCCGGGTCGGGGTGCCGGTGCACGGACCGCAGGCGGTGGTCCCCCCGGAACTCCTCGAGGACCGCCCGGCCGGCGAGCCCGCCGCAACCTCCGACGACGAGCAGCCGCGGGCCGTCGGTCGCCCCCGTCATGCGGGGGCCAGGCCGGGGCGGTCGGGCGCGGCGACCTCGGCCGCCGGTCCTCCCGGAGCGAAGCGCCCGAGCCAGGCGTCGACGACCGGTCGCTTCGCGCCCGCGAGCGGCACGGGTCGGCCGATCTCCCGTGCGATGGACGTCATCCGCGCCCCGCTCATCCCGCACGGCTGGAAGCGCTGGAACGGCGCGAGATCGAGATCGACGTTCAGGGCGAAGCCGTGGAACGTGACCCAGTGATCCACCGCGATCCCGATCGAGGCGATCTTGCGGGCCCCGTCGACCCAGACGCCTCGCTGGCCGGCGACGTGGCCCGCCCGGACGCCCCACGTGGCGAGGGCCTCCACCAGGCCGGCCTCGAGCTCCTGCACGAACCGCCGGACGTCCCGGCCCCGGGGCGCCAGGTCGACGATCGGGTAGCCGACGAGCTGGCCCGGACCGTGGTAGGTCGCGTGCCCGCCCCGCTCGACCGACACGACGGGTAGGCCGCTCGCCGCTGCGCCGCCGTCGTCGCCCTGGACCCCGACGGTCACGACCGGTGGGTGCTCGACCAGGATCAGCGTGTCGGGGATCCGCCCGGCGCGTCGCTCGAGCACGAGCGCCCGCATATCGGTGAGCGACGGCCCGTAGTCGCGTCGTCCCCAGTCACGGACCGCGGGCATCCAACCTCCGCTGCGCCACGTGCATCGGCTCGCCGAGCCAGAGGAGCGCGGCCTCCCCGAGGGCCTCGCTGAACGTCGGGTGCGGGTGGATCGTCAGCGCGACGTCGCGCACCGTGGCCCCCATCTCCAGCGCGAGCGCGGCTTCCGAGACGAAGCCGCCCGCGTCCTCGCCCGCCGCTTGGACCCCGAGGAGTCGACCGGTGCCGTCGTCCCCGACGATCTTGAGCCAGCCGCCCGTGGCGTGGCTCGCGTGGGCCCGGCCCAGCGCGGCGTAGGGAAAGCGGGCGTCGCGCGCGGCCATGCCGTTCGCGGCGGCCTCCGCCTTCGTCCAGCCGACGGTCGCGAGCTCGGGCGTCGTGAAGACGACGCTGGGCATCGCGCGAAAGTCGAAGCGCGTGGCCCGACCGGCGAACGCCTCGGCGGCGACGATCCCCTCCCGGTAGGACTTGTGGGCGAGCATCGGGGGCCGCGCCACGTCCCCCGCCGCGAAGATGTGCGGAACGTTCGTGCGCAGCTGCGCGTCGACCCCGATGAACCCGGTCTTCGGGTCGGCCGCCACCCCCGCGTCCTCGAGGCCGAGTTCGCGGCTCGCCGGGCGCTTGCCCACCGTGACGAACAGCCGCTCCGCCGTCAGCCGCTCGGTCCCCTGGGCGCCCTCGACCGTCAGCTCGACCGAGTCCGCGGACCGGGCGAGACCGGTCGCCCTCGTCGCGACCCGCAGGCCCACCCCGAGCCGGCCCAGCGTGCTCGCCAGCTCGCGCGCGAGCTCCGGGTCGATGCCCGGTAGGATCTGGGGCATCAGCTCGACGATCGTGACCGCGACGCCCACGCGCGCGAGGAACTCGCCAAGCTCGCAGCCGCTCACGCCGCCGCCGAGGATCAGCATCGAGCGCGGCAGGGAGTCGAGCTCGAGCAGGTCCCAGGCGTTGACGACCTGGCGGCCGTCCGTCTCGAAGCCCGGTAGGCTCGCGTGGACCGCGCCGGTCGCGATCAGCGCGCCGTCGAAGTCGACGCGCTCGTGGCCGCCGTCCGGCGCCGTGACGTCCGCGGAGTGGGGTCCGGTGAAGCGGGCCTCGCCGGGGAGCACCGCGACGCCCGCGGCCTTGAGGAGCGTGGCGACGCCCTGTCGCTCCTTCGCCACGACCGCCTGCTTCCAGCGCATCGTCGCCGCGAGGTCGAAGCGCGCGTCGGGCGCGATGACGCCGACCTCCGGTCCCTCGTTCCGGACCGCGTCGTAGAGGAGGGAGGCGTGGATGAGGGCCTTGGAAGGGATGCAGCCGCGGTTGAGGCATTCGCCGCCGAGATCGCGCCGCTCCACCAGGACGACCTTCTTTCCGAGCTGACCGGCGCGGATCGCGCCCATGTAGCCGGCGGGACCGCCGCCCACGACCAGGAGCTCGGCCTTGCGCGCGTAGGTGCCGGCCACGTCCCTACCTCCTAGCGGCTCCCGCCCGATCGGGGGACGCCTCCGCCGCATAGACGTCTTCGGTGAGGGAGGCCGGCGCCGGAGGACCGGTCGCTTCCGCCGCGTCGATCGCCGCCCGGATCTCAGCGTCCACTTCCTCACGGACCCGGTCGATGGCGGCGTCGTCGAGCAGCGCGTTCGCGCGCATCCAGTGCTCGAGCCGGGCGACCGGGTCGTGCGCGGCGGCCCGGGCCGACCAGTCGGCGGGCTGGTAGCGGCTCGGGTCGTCGGAGCTCGAGTGCGGCGTCATCCGGTAGAGCACGAACTCGAGCAGCGTCGGGCCGGCACCCTCCCGGGCCCGCCGGAGCGCCCCCGCGAGCGCGGCGTACGATGCCACGAAGTCCGTCCCGTCCACACGGCCGCCGCCGAACCCGTACTCGGCGGCCTTGCCCGCGAGCGTCGGGGCCGCGGTCTGGTGGCTCACGGGCACCGAGATCGCCCATTGGTTGTTCGTGCAGCAG
Organism: Thermoplasmata archaeon; assembly: GCA_035622275.1. Classification (NCBI taxonomy): domain Archaea; kingdom Methanobacteriati; phylum Thermoplasmatota; class Thermoplasmata; species Thermoplasmata archaeon. Next base: position 29,481 of record DASPVQ010000003.1, read on the forward strand.
AAGACGACCGGCACCCCGAGGACGCCCGCGAAGTTCAGCCCCCCGTGGAAGTCGTTCGAGCTCGTGGCGCCGTCGCCGAAGAAGGCGAGCACGGCGCCGGGCGCACGCCCCCGCCGCAGCGCATAGGCGAGCCCTACGGCCTGGGAGATCTGGGTGCCGATGACCGAGGACATCGACACGTAGTGGACCTCGCGCGCGGTCGGGTGGCAGGGCATGTTGCGACCGCGACCGGGGTCGGCGTCGTCCGCGAAGAGGTGGTGGGCGTACGCGAGCAGCGGGTGCCCGCGCACGAGCGCCACCAGCTGCTCGCGCAGCCCCGGGAACACCCAGTCGTCCCGCACGCTCGCGAGGCCGGCGGCGACGTTGACGGCCTCCTGGCCGGTCGCGGCGCCGTAGAAGCCGACCCGTCCCTGGCGCTGGAGCGCCTGCATGCGTGCGTCGAGCGTCCGGGCGAGCCGCATCCAGCGGTAGGCGAGGTGGAGCGTGTCGACCCAGCCCGGGCCGAGCTCCTGCTCGACCGCTGGCGGGCCGTACGGCAGCGGCTCGAGTTGCGGAGCGCCGCTCATCGCATGTCGGCGAACAGCTGGTGCGGATCCTCGAGGCCGGCCCTCACCGTCTGCAGGAACTCCGCACCGGTGATCCCGTCGAGCACCCGGTGGTCGAGGGTCAGCGACAGGTTCATGAGATCCGCGGGCCCGAGCGATCCGTCCGCGCGGTAGATCGGACGCCGGCGGATCTTGTGGACCCCGAGGATCCCCACCTCCGGATAGTTGAGGATCGGCGTCGCGAGCACCCCGCCCAGCGCGCCGAGGCTCGTGATCGTGAACGTGCTGCCGGTCAGCTCCGCGCGGGCGAGCTTGCCGGCGCGACCCCGCTCTCCGAGGTCCTGGATCTCCCGGGCCAGCTGGGCGAGGCTCTTCTGGTCGGCGTTCCGGACCACCGGTACGATCAGACCGTCCGGGGCGGCCGTGGCGATGCCGATGTGGTAGGCCGATCGGACGACCAGCTCGCCCCGCGCATCGTCCATCGTCGCGTTCAGGGTCGGATGGGCGCGCAACCCGGCGATCACGGCCTTGACGATGAACGGCAGGTAGCGCAGTTGGACGCCGTCGCGCTCGATGTGCTTGGCCATGCGGTCCCGCAGCAGGATCAGCTCGGTGACATCGATCTCCTCGACGTAGGTGAACGGTGCGGGGCGATGGCTCGCTTCCGTCATGTGCTCGGAGATCGCGCGACGCATCCCTCGGATCGGGATGCGCTGCGCCACGTCGGGCAGGTCTGCGGGCATCGGGGTCGCGGGCGGCGCGGGCGATGCGGACGGCGGCGGAGTCGCAGCGAGCGCGGTAGGCACAGGACCGGCCGCCGCAACACCGGTGGCGCCGGCGAGGTCTGCCTCGACGATCCGTCCGCCCGGTCCGCTGCCCCGGATCTGGGAGAGATCGATCCCCCGCTCGAGCGCGAGGCGGCGCAGGTACGGCGAGGCCGCCACAGAGGTCCCTGCCGTGGCGGCTGCGGCGGTGGTGGCGGGGGTGGGGGCCCTCGCGCCGGCGGCGACCGCGTGCGCCGGGCTCGGCCCTGCCGCCGGGCTGGCGCGGGGGGACGCCCCGGGCGCCTCCTCGATCGTGACGAGCAACCCGCCGACCTTCACCTTCTCGCCGACCTGGGCGTGGAGCCGGGCGATGCGACCGGCGCGCGGCGAGGGGATCTCGACGTTCGCCTTGTCCGTGAGCACGCTGACGAGCGGCGCGTCCTCCGCGATCGAGTCGCCCTCCTTCACGAACCACTGGACGACCTCGCCCTCGGCGACCCCCTCGCCGATGTCGGGGAGGCGGAACTCGAACGCCACGTTCGCTCCCGTCAGCCGGCCCGCACCGCGGTGCGCGCAGCGTGGGCGATCGTCTCCGGGTTGGGCAGGTACAGCTGCTCGAGCGCGTAGGGGAAGGGCGTATCGTAACCCGTGACGCGCGTGGGCGGCGCCTTCAGCGAGTAGAACGCCTTCTCCGCGACGAGCGCGGCGATCTCGCCGCCGACCCCGCAGAAGCGCGCGGCCTCGTGCACGACGACGAGGCGTCCGGTCTTCTCGACGGACGCGACGAGGGCCGCCTCGTCGAGCGGCACGAGCGTGCGCGGGTCGATCACCTCGGCCCGGATCCCCTCCTGGGCGAGCGCCTCCGCCGCCTCCAGCGTCGGCGGCACCATCGCGCCGTAGGCCACGAGCGTGACGTCCGAGCCCTCGCGGACCAGGCGCGCGCGGCCGAACGGCACCCGGTGGTCGCCGTCCGGCACCTCCCCCGTCACCGACCGGTAGATCCGCTTGGGCTCGAGGAAGATCACCGGGTCCTCGTCGTGGACGGCGCTCAGCAACAGCCCCTTCGCGTCGGCCGGCGTCGACGGTATCGCGACCTTGAGGCCGGCGGTGTGGCAGAAGTAGGCCTCCGTGCTCTGCGAGTGGTAGAGGCCGCCCTTGATCCCGCCGCCGTACGGCGCGCGGATCACGACGTGGCAGGGGAACTGCCCGCCCGACCGGTACCGGAACTTCGCGAGCTCGCTGACGATCTGGTCGAAGGCCGGATAGATGAAGTCCAGGAACTGGATCTCGGCGATCGGCTTGAGGCCGTAGAGCGCCATGCCGATCGCGGCGCCCACGATCCCGGTCTCCGACAGCGGCGTGTCGATGACCCGCTCCTCGCCGAACTCCTTCACGAGCCCCTCGGTCGCGCGGAACACGCCGCCGTTCACCCCCACGTCCTCGCCGAGCAGCAGGACGTCCGGGTCGGTGCGCATCGCCTCCTGAAGGCCCCGGTTGACGGCCTGGACCAGCGTGAGCTCGCTCATGCCGGCGACGGACCTCCGCGGCCGAGCGCCTCGAACTCCGCCCGCTCCGACGCGAGGCGCGGCGTCGGCGTGGCAAACACGTCGTCGAACAGCGTCGACGGCGCGACCGCTCGCCCGCGCTCCGCCGCGTCCACCGCCGCACCGACCTGAGCGCGCGCGGCCTCCCACAGCTTGGCGTCGGTGGCCTCGTCGAGCCGACCGGACCCGAGAAGCTCGCCGCGGAGCCGAGCCACCGGGTCCTTCGCCCGCCACGCGGCGACCTCCGCGTCCGTGCGGTAGCGCTTGGGGTCGTCCGAGGTCGAGTGGGGCCCCAGCCGGTAGACCTGGGCTTCGATCAGGGTCGGGCCGTCGCCGTGCAGGGCCCGGGCCCGTGCCTCGGCGACCGCGCGATGGACCGCGGCGAGGTCGAGGCCGTCGACGACGACGCCCGGGAAGCCGTACGCCTCGGCCTTCTCGGCGAGGGTCTTGCTGCGCGTCTGCTTGTCTCGGGGCAGCGAGATCGCCCACTGGTTGTTCTGGCAGAAGAAGATCGTCGGGGCGCGAAACACCCCGGCGAAATTGAGCCCCGCGTGGAAGTCGTTCGAGCTCGTGGCGCCGTCCCCGAAGAAGGCGACGGTGACGAGCGCATCGCGCCGCCGCCGGGCGGCCATCGCGGCCCCCACCGCCTGCGAGATCTGGGTGCCGATCGGGCTCGACGCGACGACGAAGTGGAACTCGCGGAAGCCGAAGTGGTTCGGCATCTGGCGGCCCTTCGTCAGGTCGTCGGCGTTGGCGAAGAGCTGGTCGACGATCGCCGGCAGCGGTACGCCGCGGGCGAGCGCCACGGCGAGCTCGCGGTACGCCGGGAACAGCCAATCCTCGGGCCGCAGGGCGAGCGCGCATCCGACCTGCGCCGCTTCCTGTCCCATGAGCGGCACGTAGAAACCGATGCGTCCCTGGCGCTGCAGGGTCAGGCACCGCTCGTCGGTCGCGCGCGCCAGCACCATGAGCCGGTACGCGTCGACCACGCGATCGTCAGCGAGGTCGGTCGGGGCGGCGGCCGCGTCGGACGCCGCGCGGGCCGGAGGAGCCGCGGAGCCCATCGGCGGTGCGACCGTTGGTTCCGATATAACGCTACGGCCGTCCGCCTCGCTGGGCCCGCGGGTGTAACGGCTGCGCGCCGAGCGTTCCAGCCGGACTCCGGGGGGAGTTCACCTCGGTGCGAGTATTTGTACCGGCGCCGGAGTCGGCGAGCCTTCGTTCCATGCCGAGCGCGCCCGCCATCGAGGTCCGTGACGTCACGCGGGTCTTCGAGAGCCGCAAGGGGTTCCTCTTCCGCGAGGTCACGCGCACCGAGGCGCTCAAGGGCGTCGACCTGCGCGTCGACACCGGCGCGATCTTCGGCCTCCTCGGTCCGAACGGCGCGGGCAAGACGACCCTCGTCAAGATCCTCGCGACGCTCTTGCTGCCGAGCGGCGGACATGCCGCCGTGCTCGGCCACGACGTGGTCGACGAGGCGGACTGGCTGCGGCCGCGCATCGGCCTCGTCCTCGGTGGGGAGCGGGGCCTCTACAACCGGGTGAGCGCGCGGGAGAACCTGCGCTACTTCGCCGACCTGTACGGGATACCCATCGCCGAACGGGACGCGCGGATCCTCGAGGTGCTCGAGCGCGTCGGCCTAACGGAGGCGATCGACCGGCGCGTCGAGGAGTACTCCCGCGGCATGAAGCAGAAGCTGCACATCGCCCGCGGCATCCTGCATCGCCCGCAGGTGCTCTTCCTGGACGAGCCGACGATCGGCCTCGACCCGAAGAGCGCGCGGGAGACCCGCAAGCTCGTCCGCTCGCTGATCGCCGACGGGGTCACGATCTTCCTGACGACGCACTACATGTTCGAGGCGGAGGAGCTGTGCCCCGAGCTCGCGATCCTGTCGAAGGGGAGGATCGTCGCGCGCGACACGGTGCCCGGGCTCCGCCAACTGGTGGGAGGCGACCGGACCCTCGAGGTCGAGGCCTACGGCTTCGAGGACCGAGAGCTCGACGTGCTCAAGCGCCTGCCCGGCGTCTCCAAAGTCGTGAGCGAGGAGTTCGGCCCGCGCACCCGGCTCACCCTGCGCGCCCGGACGGGCGAGATCCGCCCGGAGGACGTCGTCGGCCAGCTCCCGGGTCACCCGGAGCTCGTCGTCCGCGAGCGACCGACCGTCCTCGAGGACGTCTACCTCGACCTCGTCGAGGAGGAGCAACCGTAGATGGCCGCGCCGACCGCCCAGGTCTCCTGGGCCCGGGCGACGGCCGCCTCGCTGCGCCTGTCGTTCCTCGAGTTCATGGCCGACCCGCAGTGGCTGATCCCCTCGATGATCGCCCCGGTGATCTTCGGGCTCGTCTCCTTCGAGCTGTTCCGGGACGAGGGTCGCTACTTCCTGACCTACGCGATCCTGGGCGCCGCCATGATGAGCATGTGGGGTCAGACCCTCTACGGCAGCGGATGGGCGACCGGCCTCGACCGGGAGTACGGCACGCTCGAACCGACGATCCAGTCCCCGACCCCGTACCTCTTCGTGATCCTGGGCCGGATCGTATGGAACGTCGCCAGCGGTCTCATCGGCGGGGCGATCGTCTACGTCGTGATCCTCGTCGCCGCCGGCGGCCCGCCCGCGCTGCCCGATCCGATCGGCTTCGTCGCGCTGTTCGTCTTCGTGATGCTGACGCTGGCCGCGGTCGGCGTCCTGCTCTCCGCCGCGTTCGTCTACACGCGCTACGCGGGGGTGATCCAGAACGTCGGGGAGTTCGCGTTCTACGTCGGCACCGGCTGCATGTTCCCGGTGGTCCTCCTGCCGTTCTGGACGAACCCGGTCGCGCTGGTGTTTCCCGCGACCTGGGCGCTCGACGCGCTGCGCTACCTGGCGATCCCCGGCTACGTCGGTTTCGGCTGGGGCTTCTGGGTCGACCTCGCCGGCGCCGTGGTGACCACCGTCGTCTACCTCGCGATCGCCGGGACGGTCTACCGCTACGTCGAGCACCACGTGCTCGAGCAGGGCAACCTGGGCTGGTGGTGACGGGTCCTGAGCGCGCTCGTATCGACGCCCGCGAGCGTCCCCCGGCCGTCGGTGTGGCGGACGTTCTGGACCAACGCCTGGCTGGCCCCGCGCACGAGCCTCGGCCTGATGCGGATCGACTTCGTCGTCGGCACGATCTTCGTGATCCCGCTGACCCAGATGGTGTTCTTCGCCTACGTCGTCGAGCTCGGCGGCGGCGGGGCGAGCGAGGTCGCGTTCACGGCGCTCGGGAACGCGATCGCGACGGTCACCTACTCCAGCGTCTTCTCCGTCTGCCTGACCACGGACAACGAGAAGCACGGCGGCACGATGGAGCACCTGCTCGTCTCGCCCGCGAGCCGATTCGCACTGTACGTCGGGCGGGGCTTCATCCCGATCCTGATCTCGATCGCGAGCGCCGCCGTCGGGATCGCCTACGCGGTCGCGTTCTTCGGCGTCGTCCTGCCGCCCGCCCAGATCCCGGAGCTCGCGGTCTCGGTCGTGCTCACGGCGTTCGCGATGGTCGGCTTCGGCCTGCTGCTCGGGGCGGTCGCGCTGTACCTGCGCACGGCGCTGATCCTGGGGAACATCTTCCTGTTCCTCGGGCTCCTGCTCTCCGGCGTGAACTTCCCGCTCGCGGCGCTGCCGGTCCCGCTGCAGTGGGCCGGGGACGCGCTGCCCCTGACCTGGGGTCTATCGGCCGTGCGGGCCGCCGTGGCCGCGGATCCGATCGGGACCGTGGCGCTGTTCTGGGGCGCCACGGCGCTCGCCGGCGCCGCCTGCTACGGCCTGTCGCTCGGCCTGTGGAAGACCTTCGAGCGGCGAGCGCTGGCGACCGGCAGCATCGCGCGGTACTGACGATTATCCGATACGTATCCGCGCGAAACGCAATTTAAAGGGAACCCCCTCTCGTCCGCGTGCCCGCCGGACGCGCGCTCACGCTCCATCCGGACGAGGCCCGCCAGCTGCGCGAGTGGGCGGCCGACGCGGCGAACGCGCCCCGCCGCGCGCTGCGGGCCCGCATCGTGCTCGAGCTGGCCCGCGGCGCGAGCGCCCGGGAGGTCGCCGAGCGCATCCAGGTGCATCCGGAGACCGTCCTGCGCTGGTGGCGCCGCTTCGAGGTGAACCGGCTCGACGGGCTCGTGCGCGACGCCCCGCGCGTGCGGGTGCGGGGCGTCACCGACCCGGCGCTCGTCGACCGGATCCTCCGCGCGACCTGGGAGGAGCGGCCGGCCAGCGGCTCGCGCTGGACGACGCGCTCGCTCGCGCGGACGCTGCACGTCAACCACATGCTCGTCCACCGGGTCTGGCAGGCGCACGGCGTCTCCTTCGCGACGACCCCGGGCGAGCTCGAGCGCCGCAGCGAGCGCCCGCCGGTCGAGGTGCTCGGGGTGTTCCTGGACGGGCCCGCGGCGCTCGCGGTCCGGGTCTTCCTCCCGCACGAGACGGCCGGACACGCGCGCGACACCGGCCCGGCTCCGCCGCCGACGGCGACGAGCCGGTCCGGCGCCTACACGCTCGGCCGGAACGTGCGCACGTCGCTCGGCCTGAGGGCCGCGCTCGATCGCGCCTACGAGGTCGCCGCGCCGTCCTCGAGCGAGGTGCGCTGGTCGTCCCCCGAGCTGTTCGTGTTCCTCCGTTCGATCGACGAGCGGACCCCGCCGCCCGCCGAGATCCACATCTTCTTCGACCGGGCGCCCCCCGAGGCCGAGCCGCGCCTCGAGGCGTGGGGGGCCGCCCATCCCCGCTTCCACTTCCACAACCCAGCCCCGGGCGAGCCGTGGGTCACCGCGATCGACCGCTGGCTGCGGACCGGCCCGCTGCGCACGGCCCTCGAGGACCGCGTGCGCGTGGCCGCGGCGTTCGATGCGGCGATCGCGCGCGTCTTCCAGACGCGCGGCGAGCGGCCGGGCCGGCTCAGTCGACGAAGTGGTGGCACGGCCGAGTGAACAGGCGCCAGGCCCCCGTCGCGGGGTCGCGGACCGAGTTGACGAAGCAGTGCCAGCGCTCGTCGTCCAGTCTCGGGAAGTCCGAGCGGTAGTAGTAGCCCGGCCAGCGCGTCTCGGTCCGGTGGCGGGTGTGCCGCAGGACCGCCTCGGCGGTCAGCAGGCGGTGCGCGAGCTCCCAGGCGCGTCCGAGCTCGTGCAGCGAGCGGGCGCCGAGGCTCGCCGCGTCCTCCGAGAGGTGCCCGAGCTGTCGGAGACCGCGCTCGAGCAGCGCCTCGTTCGTCGCGTAGCCGGCGCCGACGCCCCCGCCGTACTCGTCCATGATCTTCTCCAGGCGGTGGAGCCCCTGGTCCGGGTACAATAGGTCCGGGTGCACGGAGCCGTGGGTCACCCGGTCGCCGCGCTCGGCGACGCGCGCGAGGGGGGCGAACACCTCGGCGCGCCGCTTCCCGAGCGCGGAGTCCTCGATCCCGACCGACCCGGGGTGGTCGGTGAGGAACCGGACGGCCGCCTTCGCGGCGAGCCGTCCCTCGGTGAACGAGCCGCTCGAGAACTTGTGCGCGCAGCCCCCGACGGTGTCGCCGGCGCCGAACAGACCGGCGATCGTGGTCATCCGGTTGTACCCCCAGCGGTACTCGTCGGGCCCGACGTCGGAGGGACCGCTCGTCCAGGCGCCGGCGCAGACCGCGTGCGAGCCCAGGACGTACGGCTCGGAGAGGATCAGCTCGGAGGGCTCCCGCGCCGGGTCGATCCCCTGGGCCGCCCACGTCACGGCCTGGCCGACCGTCATGTTCAGGAACGCCTCCCAGGCGATCGTCTCCTTCTCGGGCGAGTCGATGACGCGCTCGGTGTGCATCAGGATCGGCCCGCGGCCCTCGACGATCTCGCGGAACATCAGGTGGTTGCGCAGGCAGGTCGGCAGCGGCTTCGCGTCCGCGTACTCGCCGACCGTCTCGCGCAGCCCGGCCCGTCCGGTCACCTCGTAGTTGTCGCCGGCGGCGTTGGTCGCGATCGCCTTGAGGTACAGGAAGAAGGCCCCCACCGGCCCGTAACCGTCCTTGAAGCGGGTGACGACGAGCCGGTTCTCCATCTGGGTCATCTCGGCGCCGAGCCCGATGAGCAGGGCGTAGGCCGAGCCGGTCGACCAGGGAGGGTACCAGGTGCGGCCCCAGCCCTCGCCGGCCGAGCGCGGGCGGAACAGGTGGGAGGCGCCGCCGGCCGCGACGACCACGGCGCGCGCCCGGTAGACGTGGAACCGTCCGTCCCGCAGGTTGACGCCCACCGCACCGGCGACGCGGTCGGGCGACGCCGCGGACGGCACGAGGTGGGTGATGAGCACGTGCTCGTCGACCTGGCTCGCCGCGGCCCGGGCCGCCTCGGCGACGATCGGCTTGTACGACTCGCCGTGGATCATCACCTGCCAGCGCCCCTCGCGCACGTAGCGTCCGGAGGACGGGTCGGTGAAGATCGGCAGGCCCCACTCCTCGAACAGGTGGACCGACGAGTCCACGTGGCGCGCGACGTCGTAGACCAGGTCCTCGCGCACGAGGCCCATCAGGTCCGAGCGCACGTAGCGAACGAAGTCCGGCGGGCGGTTCTCCTCCCAGCGCATGCCGAGGTAACAGTTGATCGCGCTGAGGCCCTGGGCGACCGCGCCCGAGCGCTCGATCGCCGCCTTCTCGACGAGGACGATCTTCAGCTCCCGTCCCCAGTAGCGCGCCTCGAAGGCGGCCCCGCAGCCGGCGAAGCCGCCGCCGACGATCAACAGATCGCAGTCGACGACCCGCGGGCTCCCGGTGCCGTCCTCCATCCGGCCGTCTCCCTCAGAGCGGCCGCGGCGCCGGAGCGCCGGGCGACGGGAGCGCGTCGACGGCGAGATAGTCCGGTTCGAAGGCGAGCAGCTCGCTGCCGAGGTCCCCCGGCGCCGGCGCTGGCGCGCTCGCCGGCGAGGGGATCGTCCCCCAGCGCGTCCGTCGGATCGGGAAGTCGAACTGTCGGGTCCCGCCGCCGCGCAGCTGGATCGTCCAGAAGATCCGGTCGGTCGTCCGGTTCGGCACGACGCGATGGCCGAGGGGCGCGAAATCCGCGTAGCCCCGGACGTCGATCGCGCCCTCGGGACATGCCTTCACGCAGGCGTAGCACTCCCAGCACATGGCCGGCTCGAGGTTGTAGGCGCGGCCCCGGTCCGGGTCGATGTGCATGATGTCCGACGGGCAGATGTCCACGCACTGCATGCAGCCGCGGCACTTCTGAGGCGAGACGAACGTCGGCACGAGAACTCGACCGGTCCGCGGCGCCGACTCCGCCCCTCAAGAAAACGGTTGCGAGCGCGCCCGGTCACGCCGGCCGGAACGCGGCCTCGATGCGGGAGCGCAGCGCGTCGTCCGGCGACGCGACGGCGTGCGCGCACCGCAGGTGCTCGGCGAGCCGCTCGTCCGCGGCCGCGCGCGAGGGCGACCGCACGGCCCACTCGCAGGCGAACCCGAGGTCCCGGCACGCGAGCGCGACGGCCGCCATCCCGAACTCCTACGCCGACGCCACCGTGAAGCGGCGGCGCACGTGCCGCGGCGTCTCGAGCTCGTCGACGACGGCCACGGCATAGTCCTCCGCGGAGATCCGGCTCTGGCCGCTCGCGTCGACGAGCAGCTGCTCGCCGCCCGCGCGATACCGCCCGGTGCGGACGCCGGGCTCGACCAGCTCGGCCGGGCTGACGACCGTCCACTCGACCTCCGGCTCGTTGCGATAGGTCTCGAGCGCCTGGCGGTGCGCCTCGGCGATCGTCTTCCCGGCCGCCGGGAACCGCTCGGTCTCGGCGAGCCGGACGCCGGGCGACACCTCGAGACCGCCGGCCCCCCCGACGACGATCAGGCGGTGGACACCGGCCTGCCGGAGCCCCGCCAGCAGTCCCGCGGCCGCCCCCTCGACCACCGACGCGTCGTCGCCGGCACGCGGTCCGACCGCGGAGATGACGGCGTCCGCGCCGCGCACGGCCTCGGCCACGCGGGCCGGGCTCGTGACGTCCGCGATGACGGTCGGCCGGCCCGAGACGGAAAGGCCGGCCCCCCGGCCCGGCCGCGCCACCTCGCGGACCGTGTGCCCGCGTCGGAGCAGCTCGTCGGTGATGCGGCTGCCGATGCGACCGCCGGCCCCGAACACCACGACGCGCATCGGCGTCCCCGCACGGTCCCAGGAATCGGTCCGTATTTGAGGGCGGCCCACACCGGCGGCGTTCAGGCGGCCGGGGGGCCCGCGCTCCCGTCCCGAGCCGGACCAGGGGCCGGACCCTCGGGACGGTAGGGCACGGCCGACCAGCTGAAGCCGATCGGTGCGGCCGGTCCTCGGGCCGCCTGTCGAACGAACGCTTCGACCAGCGGCTCGACGCCCCGGTAGCTCGATCGGCTCACCGCGCGGGGCCCCCACTTGCCGAGGAAGCGCCCGACCGCGGGGGGCCAAGCGTCCGGCCCCGTGACGGCTTCGTGGGTGAACTGGGGGCGACGATCGAGCCAGGACCGGAGTTGGCGCTGCATGCCGGCCTCGGGGCAGTAGACGATCAGGTGGAATCGAACGCGCGAGGACCAGGCGAGCTCGATCGAGCGCAGGAAGATCAGGAGATCGTAGCGATCCGCGACCGGCGTCGTCCGGTCCCCGGTCGTCTCGTTCAGCCGCGATGCGCTCCAGAACAGCTCGCCGGTCCCGGGCGCCGGCGCGTAGATGAGCGGGAGGCCGCGGCCCGCTCGGTCGTCGGCGGCCGTCCAGGACGGCGGCTCGCGGCCGGCGCGACCCGTCAGGTCGAAGGCGAAGACGATCGCGGTCACCGGAGGACAACGGAACGCGCCGACGACCTCCACCCACGGCTCGCTCGCGACGCGAGCCGACGGCACCGCCGTCGCGCCCGGCGAGAGCCCGTGCTTGCGCCACACCCGGTGAACCTGCATGTGGTTCAGGCCCAGCCGGCGCGCCAGCGTTCGCGCGGTCCAGCGGCCCCGCGGAGGCGGGGGCAGCTCCCGGGTCGCGCGGAGAATCCGCTCCTCGTTCTTGAGGGGTAACGGATACGGTTGCAGCGGATGCGGCGCGATCAGGCGGATCCCCTCGAGTCGGTGGACGGCGAATCGTCGACGCCAGAGTCCGACCGTGGTGTCGGTGACCCCGAGCTCCGCGCCGATCGTGCGGTTGGTCCGCCCCTGGGCGGCCCGGAGCACGATGCGCGCGCGCAGCCGTAACCTCGGGGAGGAGCGGGCTTCCCCGCTCCACGCCTCGAGAACGGCCCGCTCGCGGGTCGACAGCGCGATCGCGGGCGCGTGCCTCACGGTCCTCATCGCAGGCCCCCGTGTCACGCTCCCGGCCGGGGCGCCTGCGGGCCGGCCACCCCAAGCGACGTACAAGAATCTTCCGACGGGGCCACCGAGGCACGCCTGCCCCCCGAGGGCGCGGGCGAAGCGGCCGGCGATCGCCCCGGGTTAGTCAGCGGAGGAACGTTTCTCTGACGAGAGATTCGCGCTTCGGGTTATCCGACACGAATACCACTCGCCGCGGGTGGTCGGGTGGTTCATATACTGGAACCGACGGAGGTATCACCCTCCTCGAGCGGCTCCGCGCCACATCGCGCGTTGCAAAATGCTAGCCGAGCCCGTTACAGAGGAGTATAACTAAACCACCGATTCCGATGCCGCTCCTTGGTGCGGCGGGCGCTTCCGATCGTGCTGGACGAGGGCCAGCGCGAGCATCTCGTACGCTGGAGCCGGGGCGGATCCACCCCCTTCCGGCTGGTGATACGCTCGCAGATCGTCCTCCTCGCCTCGTACGGTCACAGCAACCGACGGATCGCGCGTCTGCTCCGCACGAATCCGATCACCGTCGCTCGCTGGCGATCGCGGTTCGCTCTCTTCGGCATCGAGGGGCTGCGTCGCGAGGCCCCGCGTAACGCGTCTCCCCCGCGGCTCCCCGAGGCGGTGGTGCAGCGGATCCTGCAGAAGACCCTGTCCGAGCGACCGCCGAATCGCGAGCACTGGTCCACGCGTACCATGGGCCGCGCGGTCGGCGTGAGCCACTCGGCGGTCCGCCGGGTCTGGAAGATGTACGGGATCCGCCCGAACCGTTCGCGGGTCGCGCTGCTCGCCGAGGACTCACCGTTCCGGCCCAAGACGATCGACCTGCTCGGGGTCTACGTCAACCCCCCCCGCCGGGTCGTCGCGCTCTCGTTCTCCGATGGGTCGAACTCCGCGGCGACCGGACTGGCCCCCCTGCGGCAGCCCCCGTCGGATCCGCCACCCGGCCCGAGCCGTCCTTGGATGAAGGACCTCGTGACGACCTTGGGGCTGCTCGATCGACCCGGCGAGGCTCGGACGACCCACCGCCACGTCGACCAGGAGTTCCTCGCCTTCCTCCACTCGGTACAGTTACAGCGAGCGGGCAACGAGAAGGTCGCCCTGCTGTCCGATGCGGGCGACTCCGACCTCTCCGCCAGCGTGGCCCGGTGGCTCAGCCGGCACCCTCAGATCATGACCCAGGTGCGCGGCGACTCGGAGTCGTGGGAGCAGATGGTGCTGAGCTGGATCCGAGGATTGTCGGCGGGAGGCGCGACGGAGAGCCCGCCCCGCAACCTTCCGAAGCTGGCGGCCGCGCTCGCCCGCTGGAAGAGGACGGGCGGCGGGATCGACCGGCCCTTTGCCTGGACGCCCGAGCGAGCGGGCGAAAGCCCTCGCTAGGCCGTTACCGGGCCCGTCGCCGTGTGATACCCAAGCCGCTTCCAGTCGCCTTTCACTCGCTTGATTAGGCGCACTCCATTCCCTCCTCTGGACCGCTCTGCCTGACGGCAGCGGTTCGAACAACCGGGAGAACGAATGAGAGACAAAGACTGGAAAGCGGCGCTGGCCCTGCTAGTGGTGCTGGCCGCCGTTGCGGGATTTTCACTAGCGTCCCTACCGGGCTCGGCGTTCGCGGCGCCTCCGTCGGGACAGGCGACTACGCCCGCGAGCGCTGCGGCCGCAGCGGCCCCTGCGAATATCGCCACGGGACCGCTACAGCAGGTCGCGCCCGCCTCGCAGTACAATGCGGTCGGGCCGTCGACCTTGCCGCCGACTCTGGCGAGCTATTATTCGCTCGCTCCAGACCCGAGCGCCTTCAGCTCGAGCGCGCAGGTCCAGATCGAAGTGGGCCTGACGCCGCAGAAGAGCTTGAACTCGATCGAGACGGCGATCAGCAACCCGGCGAGCACGAGCTACCACGACTTCCTGACCCCGAGCGAGATCGCTTCGCAGGCGGGAGTGCCGGCGTCGACCTACGCGTCGATCGTCGCGTACTTCTCGAGCTTCGGCCTCACGGTCGAGACTCACCCTGACCTGCTGTCGGTCAGCCTGTCCGGTACGCCCGCGCAGCTCCAGAAGGCGTTCCACACTCAGGTGGACTCCTTCGCGCTGTCCTACAGCAACCCCGACTACTACAACCCGGTGTTCGACAAGGTCACCGGTGAGCAGGAAGTCACCGTCGGGGGACAGCCGTTCGAGACGCCGATCTGGACCTCGGAGCCGTACACGTTCTACGCGAACGTCGGGGACCTTTCGCTCCCCGCGGGCATCGCGAAGTACGTCGACGCGGTCACGGGCTTCGGTATCCAGCTGGCGCAGCCTCAAGTCCAGGCCATGTACGCCACCAGCCCCGGAGAGCTGACCTCGAGCACGCAGGTGTTCAACACCACCAACGGCTCGTGGAGCCAGACCTACGGCGACGACTGGGGCGAGGGCGGCTACCACTACCAGGACCCGTTCTCTCTGAACGGCAACTGCGCAGCGAACTACTCGTGGTTCTATGAGGGCGACGAGGCCACCCAGCTGTTCTTCCCGAGCACGATGCCGACGCTCGAGGGAGCGTGCACGCTCTTCACCGGGGCGGACACGATCCTGAGCGAGCGCGACTACGGCCAGGGGATCACCATCGCGGTGGTCGAGGTCGGCGCGGTCGACCCGGCCCAGCTGGCGGCATTCAGCGCGCTCACGTTCCCGAGCGGGACGTACCCCAACGGGCTCACCACGAACCTCCTGGACCGGCTGACCTACATCGACCTGGGCGCGTCGAGCCTCTCCGAGGCGATCGACCAGGGAGCCGACTACGGCTGGTACATCGAGACCGCGCTCGACATCGAGTACGCGGCGACGATGGCCCCCGAGGCCCACATCGATCTGGTCTCCGTACCGGACCCGAACTTCTCGGCGTTCGATGAGGCGTACAGCTTCATCAGCGCGAACCTCGTGGGCAAGCAGGTCTGCGACATCCCGTCGACGGACCCGGTCTTCGGGCCGGTCTTCGTCTACGGCGCGACGTCGGACTCCAACGGAGGCAGCGCGTGCCAGGTTTCGATCACCTCGAACAGCTACGGCTCGGGTGAGACGTACACCACGTACTTCGGCTCGCCGATGTACGTGACGTACACGAGCCAGCTCCTCGAGGAGCTGTCGATCCAGGGCGTGACGAGCTTCTTCGCGAACGGCGACAGCGGCGGTGTCTACGCCGTGGTCGAGGACTTCATGCCGGCCGACTCCCCGACGACGATCTCGGTGGGCGGCGGGCAGATGACCGCCGACGATCAAGGTGTGCTGTTCCCCAACACGAACAAGTACGCCTTCCTCGAGGACTTCAGCGAGGAGTTCTGCTACGAGTACTGCTGCTACAGTTACGAAGAGGGTAACTGGGTGGAGGTCGCGCCGGTGACCAGCCTGTACAGCTACACGTACTGGGCGTACCCATCGTACGACGGAACGTTCAGTGGCGAGGTCGGTGGCGGATTCGGTCAGTCGATCGAGTCGCCGCAGGCCTGGTACCAGGCCGGCAACGGCACGTACGTGGACGGCGCGCGCATTGACCCGACGATCTCGAACGCTGCGGCGTTCAACGAGAGCATCTACTACAATGCGTGCGGTCCGACCTACTTCCTGCCCGAGGGCTGGTGCGAGGGGCCGTGGAACTACCTCTACGGCGGAACCTCGTTCGCGACGCCCATCAGCGCAGGCGGGTGGGCGCTCATCGAGGAGCAGGTCGTGCAGAAGTACGGTGCGGGTAGCCAGTACATGGGCGACATCGGTCCCCTCCTTGCCGAGACGTCGAACGCTTGGCAGGCGGGCGCGACCACGGTCAACCCGTGGGTCCCGATGACGAACATGGGCGTGGACAACGGCGACATCGGCGACTGGGCGCCGTTCAACTCGTTTACCTGGTACTACACCAACCTGTCCATCGAGGTGCCCAACTCCGTCGACCACCCGTGGTTCGCGGACAGCATCTTCAACCCGGCGATCCCGCCGGGCTGGACGGACGGCAAGTTCTTCGGCGGCGCCTCGGTCTGGAACAACCTCCAGGGATGGGGCGTCTGGGACTTGGACGTCTTGGACGGACTGCTCGTTGGAGCCACGGACTCGCAGCACGCGCTGATCACGGACCCCTGGTTCGTGGAAGTCGTCACCCCCACCGGTCTCCAGGACATCTCGGAGCTGTGGTGCGGTGAGACCTACACGTTCGAGATCGTGAGCACGGCCGCGCTCGGCAACGCACCGTTCAGCGTGATCGCGTACTCGGGAACCCCCGAGGACGGGACCGCCTACGGTGGCGGGACGACCCAGGTCATCTCCGTGACCGGATCGCCCTGGACGTTCGAGTACACGCCGCTCGCGCCTCCGTCGTCGGTATCCGGGCCCAACGCGCTGAACAACAGCGGTTGGCACTACGGCTACTTCCTGACGATCCAGGAGGGCTCGAACCCGATCCTGGGCGGCAACGCGTGGAACTTCCAGCAGTTCGCGTGCAACGTGCAGCCGGTGGGCTCGCTGAACCTGTGTATCTCTGACGTGGAGGACATCTGCCAGACGTCCGTCGCCGAGGAGACCATGTTCAACACCTACGACCTCGAGGGCGAGTACAACCTCCAGGGACAGGCGAACGCGCTCGTGACGCTGACGGAAACCGACGGCCTGACCACCCCGGTCGAGTCGGCGAGCGTGGTCCAGACCTCCGTGGTCACGGACTACTACTCGCAGGACCCGACGCTGAACCCCGCGACCTACGCTCCGGGCGTGGTGATCGGTAACTACCTGACGGACTCGAAGGGGACCGCCGACATCTGGGACAACGCGTTCATCGCGGAGGCCAGCTGTCAGACCCCGGCGACCGGACTCGACAACGAGTACGGCCTCGACACCGACGGATCCCAACCGGTGATCCCGCCGGTCTGTCTCGAGACGCAGGTCTACACGATCACGGCGTACTTCAACGGCCTTGTCTCGAACACCGTGACGGTCTACGTGGAACCGCAGATGGGCTCGTTCTATCCGCAGTTCAGCTTCTCCGACACGACCGTGACGGGCTTCGTGGAGTTCGCCGGCATGACCAACGTCCAGTGGGTCAATGTCTCGGTGGGTGGCGCTCCGGGCGAGTTCGACAACGTCAGCTTCCTGCCCGCGTGCGCGTGGCCGGGTATCGTCTCGACGACCGGCAGCGATGGGCTCACGTTCTTCCCGGAGGACCCCGGGAACTACTGTGCCACATCGGGTGCGAGCGTGCCGCCGACCGGCGACACTCCGCAGCAGGTCTGCCAGACGGGCGACCCGTCCGCGTTCTACAACCAGGAGGACTGGCTCTGCGGCAGCGGTGTTCGTGAGGGCGTGATCGAGATCGATCTCGCGCTCCCGACCTCCGGCCCGGTGACGGTCTCGATGGTGGCGGTCGGATGGAACGACCTGTCGATCAACGAGGGCTGTTTCGAGGAAGAGTGCTTCGTCTTCCCCGATGTCCAGTACGGCATCTACTGGTCGGACCCGTACACCTACGTGCCGTCGGGCCTGTCGCTCTCCGCCACGGGAACCGTGACGGGCATCGACACGGTCTCCTGGCACGGCTCGGCGTTCGCGGGTGCGGTCGGCACGCTGTCGCTGGTCTCGGGAGGGACCTCGCAAGTGCTCGCCTCCTACGCGCTCTCGCCCGGTGACGCGACGAGCGGCACCTACGCGCTGAACACGGCGAACCTCCTCGACGGGAGCTACTCGGTGGTCTTCACCGAGAAAGCGCCCGGCGCGGTGGCCTCCACCAACTCGGTGACCATCTACGCGGCCAACCAGGCCGCGGACGCCAGCGCCCTGGTCGCCCAGCTGGAAGCCGAGCTCAGTGCGGACGCGACGACGATCGCCTCGCTGAACGCCGAGGTGGCCTCGCTGCAGGCGAGCCTGTCGGCCGACAACGCGACGATCGCCTCGTTGCAGTCGCAGGTCTCGTCCCTCCAGGGCCAGGTGTCGACGCTGTCGGGCCAGCTCGCAGCCGCCCAGGCGCAGGTGACGTCGCTCAGCGCACAGATCTCCGCCCTCCAGGCGCAGAACAGTGCGGACGCCGCCCAGATCGCCCAGCTGCAGAGCGCGCTCGCGGCCGCGCAGGCCACGGTCAGCTCGGACCAGACGCAGATCGCCCAGCTCCAGTCGACGATCAACACGTTGCAGGCGGAGCTCAACCAGAAGAAGGGCACGATCGCTCCGGCGTGGTACGACACCTCGCTGGGCGGCGGGCTCATCGTCGGGTTGATCGCTCTGGCCGCGATCGTGGGCGTCGTCGGGACCTACGCGGTCATGCGCCGGGGACGCCGGGTCGAGGAACCCTCGATCCAGGCGCCCGAGCAGCCCGCGGCGGCGCCGTACGGTTTCGCACCGAGTTCGGGGAGCGGCCCGTCCCCTCGCGGGGACGAGGTCGACCAGAACCTCGAGCAGGTGCGCCGCGCGGTGGCCCGGTCGATCAGCCAGTCGGTCGCGGTCCAGCAGCGCCTGGTCGAGCGTGGACAGTTTGAGAGGGCGGCCCAGCTGAACGCCGCCTCTCGGGAACTTGCGGACGCCTACAAGGACCTCTACCGGTAGGCGGGCAGCAGCGCAGCGACAACCCTTTCCCTAACCCTTTTCCGGGCGGGGGAGGCCGGGACCTCCCCCGTCCCGATTTCTCCCTACGAGCCGAAAGCGGGTCGCGTAGGTCGAATTGGTTTAGTAGGAGGCTCGTGCTGGGGCCGCCGTCTCGAGGCGCCGGTCGCCATGGGCCCATAGCTTAGTTTGGCTGGAGCACCCGGCTGATAACCGGGAGGTCGTCGGTTCAAATCCGACTGGGCCCATCCCCCGTCAGAGAGTCGGACCTCCTGCGCGACCTGGTCCGGCCCGAATTGGGCCGTATTTCGGGCACGCGCGCCGCGAGGATTCTCCGCCGCCAAATTGCCCTGCTCTCGGAACTGCCAATCGAGCGTCCAACCCGTTCGGCCCCGGGACACCGGGGCCACCTTTCTTTCACGCTTCTTGAGGCCGCCCAACTCCCCTCGGTGCCCGGCCACGTGCCGCGGCAGGTGCCAGGAGATCCCCCAACCGAGAGGGCAGCGCGCGCCTCGAGTTCCAACCCGCGGGGGAGGAGGCCCCCTACCGACAGGCCCGTACGACGCGCGGCGGCGAGAGGATCTCACCGCGACGTCGGGGCCGACCCCTGATGGGCCGTCCACGACGCCTAAGCCCCGAGCTCGGAGCT
>DASPVQ010000004.1 GCA_035622275.1 Thermoplasmata archaeon
TCGATCCACCCCCGGCGGCGGCTGAGGAAGCAGACGCCGCGGTGCAGCGGCGGGCCGTTCGGTCGGCCCTCGGGTGGGGAAGCGCTCATGGGACTGCGGCCGGCACCGTCGTGGACGTCGGACGCGCATTTGACCGCTCCCCCGGCCGGCCCGGTCGGTCGAGATGGACGGATCGGGTTCCTAGTCGGGTGGGTTGAGGGAATCCCTGCGGGCCGAATCGCGCGTCCCTTCGGTCCCGGCCCGATCCGCCCGCGTTCCGAGATCGACGGTGCGTCGGCCTGCGGTCCACCGTCGCGCTACCGAAAGAACGGGAACTCGGCCGTCCTCGCGGTCGGTCAGTAGTGGTCCGGGATGGGTTCGTCCCAGGATTCCTCGACGTGGTCGTAAAGTTCGAGGAAGTTCCCGTCGGGGTCCTTGATGTACATCACCCGGTGGCCGTTCGGGAGCACCCACATGTCTTCGTCCGAAGGAAGCTCCCGGGTCGCGGGCTCGATCCCGAGTTTCTTGAGGCGCTCTCGTGCCTCGGGGACGCTTCGCACCCGGACCCCGATGTGATCCAGTCCTTCTCCGGGGACGTAGGGGGCAGCGAAGTCGGATCCGGGGGCGTACCAGTTGAGCTCCAGTCGCTGGCCGGAACGAGGGTCCTTGAAGAGGACGTACGCGCCGCCCTCGTAGGCGACCCGCCTCAGCTCGACCAGATCGAGGACCTGGGTGTAGAACTCCACCGAACGCTCGAGGTTCGTGACTCGAATCCCGAAGTAGCTCAGCCAAGAGTCGGCCATGCGCTGGGAACGCCCCCGGGAGATTAACGCGCCCTACGCCCTCCCCCGCCGCGTCCTCCCTCGTCCGCGCGCCCTTCTCGGTCGGAGGGGGAACGGCACCTGGTGAACGAGCCCTCATCCTTCGAGCCACGGCGCCGCGGACGACGATGCGAGCCGAGGTGCCGCCAAGTGCAGAGTCCTCCACGCGGACGCCGGTGGGTACTTCGGGGAGGGAGCTTAATCTAACTAGACCGGTCCCCGTTCCGTGGCCTCGGTCCGTCGCCTCTCTGCGATCATGTTCACCGACATGGTCGGCTCGACCGCCGCGGCCCAGTCCAACGAAGCGAACGCTCTCAAGCTCCGAGACGAGCAGGCCGCCCTCGTGCGCCCCCTCTTCGCCGCTCACCAGGGGCGAGAGATCAAGTCGATGGGCGATGGATTCCTGGCGGAATTCGATAGCGCCCTTCGGGCCGTCCAATGCGCCCTGGACATCCAGCAGCATCTCCATGAGCGGAATTCGCAACCGGGCGTCGCATCCATCCAACTTCGCATCGGCGTCCATCTCGGGGACGTCGAACAGAAAGAAACCGACATCTTTGGAGATGCCGTCAACATCGCCTCCCGCATCGAGCCCTTGGCCACCCCCGGAGGAGTTTGCATCTCGGGGGAGGTCTACAGTCAGGTTCGCAACAAGGTCCCGAACAAGCTCGAGAAGCTGCCCCCGGCCCCGCTGAAGGGCCTGCAGGTTTCGATTGACGTGTACCGAGTGGTCTTGCCCTGGGCTGCGCCGGAGACGGCTCTCGCGAGCGCAGGCTCGACGGGGATCGCGATCCTGCCCTTTTCCAACATCAGCCCGGATCCAAAGGACGAGTACTTTGCGGACGGACTCACCGAGGAGCTCATCACCGTCCTCTCCCAGCTGAGAGACCTCCGGGTCATCTCGCGTACGTCGGTGATGCAGTACAAGTCCACCACGAAGACGGCCGCTCTGATCGGCGTGGAGTTGGGGGTCAAGTCCATCCTCGAGGGGAGCGTGCGAAAGGCCGGGAACCGGATCCGGGTGACCGCGCAGCTCATCGATGCCGCCTCCGACCGTCATCTTTGGGCCAAGACATTCGACCGCCAGCTGGACGACATCTTCGCCGTCCAGACCGAGATCGCCCGGCAGGTCGCGGAGGCGCTGCAGGTCGAACTGCGCGCGACCGACGTGGCCCGTCTGGGAGCCAGGGGGAGCGTCCTACCCGATTCGTACCTCGCCTACCTCAAGGGTCGAACGCGTCTTCACGGACGGTCCGTGACCTCGCTCACCGAGGCGAAGGAACAGTTCGAGCTCGCGATCTCGCTCGATCCCCAGAACGCGGCCGCGTATTCGGGCCTGGCCGACGCCACCCGGCTGCTGGGATGGCGAACGCACGACGTGCCACGAGAAACTTGGGAGGAGACGACTCGACGTTTGGTCGCCCAGGCGATCGAGCTGGACCCGAGCTTGGCCGAGGCCCATACCTCCCTGGGACTGATCCGGTGGGAGGCCTACGACTACACCGGCGCGGAGCAGCAGTACCAGCTCTCCCTCGCGCTCAATCCGAGCTATGCCGCGGCGCATCACTGGTACGCGACCCTCCTGGAGGACGAAGGCCGTCTCGACGAAGCGCTTCGGGAGTGGCAGCTGGCCGAGGGCGCCGACCCCTTGGCGGCCGGTTATGTCAGCGGCCTCGCGAGCCTGCTGATCGGTCTCAAGAGATTCGACGAGGCGTTCGTGAAGATCCAGCGGCTGGGGGTGCTCGAGCCCGATTCCTACCGGTACCACGACGCGGTGCTGCAGTTTCATCGCGGTCGGTCCGAGCTCGCCCAGAGCGTGGCGGAAGGCCTCCGATGCGAGGAACTACAAACCGATCCGGGCTGGAAGCGAATGTGGCATGTGTACAATCTCGCGACGTCCGGGGAGAAGGAGGCGGCGAGGGCGTTGCTGAAGTCCGAAGAGGCGTCATCGGAATTCCCGGGACTCGCATGGATCGTCGGCTGGGCCTACGCGCTGATCGGCGACCTCGACAGCTGTTTCCGTTGTCTGGAGGTCGCGGTCGAGACGCATAACATCGCGCTCCAACCCTTCCGGACCCGCCCGGAACTCGAGATCGTGCGGAGCGATCCCAGATTCCCACCCTTGTTGAAGAAGATGAACCTCGCGTGACCGCCGTCTCACCGGCGGTTATGGACTGGTCGGGATTTGAACCCGAGGCCTCCGGTTTGCAAAACCGGCGATCTTCCGGACTGATCTACCAGCCCACGGCCCGAGAGGGCGGTCGGCCCGTCTTAGCCTTTCGCGCGGGACCGGCGAGCGCCCGGGGAGGACCCGTCCGTCCGGTCCGAGTCCCGCGACAAACGCCTTCTACGTCGCGCGGGTCGCCGCCGCGGTGCGGCTGAGCGCGTTCTCCGTGGTCGACGCGGACCCCGCGGACGGCCCGCCGAACCGTGAGCGCCTCGCCGAAGTCCTCGAGCTGGGAGCCGCCGCGGACCGGGCAGGGCTCGACGCCCTCTGGATCGCGGAGCACCACTTCCAGGCCAGCGGCGTCTGTCCGTCGCCGCCGGTGCTGCTGGCCGCGCTCGCCGTGCGCACGCGGCGGCTCGGCCTCGGCTCGCTCGTCAGCGTGCTGCCGTTCCACAACGCGATCGAGCTCGCCGAGCAGTTCGCGATGGTCGACCGGCTCTCGGGGGGTCGACTGCGGCTCGGGCTCGGCAGTGGCTACATCCCGCGGGAGTTCGAGGGCTTCGGGGTGGATCCGGCGACCAAGCGCGAGCGCTTCGACCGGGAATTCGACATCCTGATCGCTGCCCTCGAAGGTCGCGAGGTCCGCGCCGCCGCGCCGGGAGCGGGAGCGGTCCGGATCAACGTGACTCCGGTGCAGCGACCGCGTCCGCCGGTCTGGATCGCCGTCCAGCGACGCGAGGCGATCCCGTTCGTGGCGCGTCGGGGCGCCTCGCTCGCTCTGATCCCCTACGCCACGCTGGGAGATCTCGAGGAGCTCGCGCAGGAGGTCCGCGAGTTCCGCGCGGCCGTCCCCGCGGGCGCGGCGGCAGGGGTGGCGGCGGCGGTACACGTCTACGCGGGGGCGCACCCGGAGCTCGCCCGGGCGGCGCTCGCGCGCTACCTGGAGAGCCGTCGGCGCTCGCAGAGCCCGTTCTTCGAGGCGAAAGCTCGGCGGGACCCGCACGCGACGAGCGTGCCGGCGCTCGAAGCCGCGGACCTCGCCGTGTTCGGCGCGCCGCAGGAGGTCGCCCGGCGCCTCGCCCACTACGCCGACGCCGGGGTCGACGAGCTCCTCGGCATCTTCGATTTCGGTGGCCTGCCGATCGGGCAGGTGCGCGCCTCGGTCGCGGCGCTCGGACGGGCGTTCGGGGCGCGCGCGGCCCCGCGGACGAAGGGGCCGGGCCGGGGGCGTCACCCGACGGTCTAGGACGAGCCCGCCGGGGGCTGGGGCAGCGGCGGCGGCGACTCCGAGCTCGTCTCGGTCGGGGCGCTCTCCCCGCTCGGCGGGGACTCGCCCGTCGGGGCCGGGCCGCTCCACTCGGCCGCGGGCGGCGTCGACGGCGGCGGCGCCGGCGGGTTCATGCCGGAGTCCGGCGCCATCATCGCGGGCTCGGACCCGCCGCGGCGGCGGAGCACGAGGTAGAGGACGAGCGCGACCACGATGATCAGGACGAGCAGGATCAGCCAGCCGACCGTCAGGCCACTGCCCGCCCCCAGCTCGAGCTGGAGCACGGAGGGGTGGGCGTTGATCGGCAGCGCGAGGATCCCCTCGCAGCCGCCCTGGGGCAGGCAGTTGTCGCTGACCCCCGTGCCGCCGGCCTCGAGGAAGATGAGCATCGTGCCGCTCGCCGCGTTCGACGGGATCGCAAACGACACCGAGCCGCTCGGCCGGGCGTTCTGGAGGTACTGCACCGACGGGAAGCCCTCGGCGAACAGCTCGAACTCGAAGACCTGCGGCAGCGGCGCGCCGCCGATGCCGACCACCTGGTAGGTGAGGGTGACCGTCTGGCCGGGCTGGTAGCTGCCGTCGGCGTAACTCGAGGGAGTGGAGACCCCGAGGATGATCGAGTAGCCGGTCGCGAGGTACAGCTCCGTCGAGCTCGTCGCGACGATCTGGTTGCCGACCGTCGCCCAGGCCTGGACGTCGACGTAGGTCGGCGGGTTCGACGCGGAGATCGGCACGGAGAAGCTGCTCGCGTTCGCGACCGTTCCGCTCGAAATCGCCGCGGTCGCGGTCGGCCAGTAGCCGGTGACCTTGTAGCCGATCGTCGCGCCGGTCCCGCCGCCGAAGAGGGTCGCGCTCACGCTGACGCTGGTGCCGGCCGCGTAGTAGGTCGAGGCCGGGGCGAGCAGGAGGGCGGGGCCGATCGCCCCGAAGGTCGCGTAGCCGATGAATCCGCTGGTCGCGTTCGTGGCGGAGACGTAGACGACCGACGTGGTGCCGACCATCGCGGCGACCACCCCGAACGAGAACGTTCCGCTCACAGCGGTGCTGTCGATCGTCCCCTGGTCCAGGACAGCGGCGCCGGGGCCCTCCACGACCCATTCCTGGGCCGTGATCGGGCCGGTCGCGCTCCCCGAAGAGGAGCTGATCGACCAGCTCGCGGTCGCCGTCGCGCCGACATAGTACTGGGACTGGCTCAGGAGCACGCGGACGAGGCCGGAGGCGGTCGTCCCCGGCACGACGTAGAGCGTGCGGTTCGACCAGGCGGTCCAGGCGGAACCGGTCGCGAAGGCGCCCGGAGCGCTCACGGTGAAGTTGAGGTCGTTGTAGCGGGGGTACTGGATCTCGGTGACGAACGGCGGCGAGGAGGCGAGGAAGGTGAACTCCGCGATGCCGGTGGCGTTCGTCGTGAGCCCGCTCACGCTGCCGGTACCCGGGGTCACGTGGGCCGAGCCGTTCCAGAACGCGACGCCGACGGGGAGCCCGGCGATCGGGGTGAAGAGCCCGTAGTAATCAGAGCCCGCCTCAAGGCACCCGGCGAGCAGCGTCCCGTTCGTGTAGGTGTTCGCGTAGCTGTCGATGCAGGCGGACGGCGAGCTCGACATGCCCGCGAACGGCACGTCGAGCGCGCCGATCTCGACGGCGATCGCGTTGCTCTCGTTCTCGGCGATCTGCCCGCTCACGTTCGTGATCGCGTAGACCTCGAAGTCGATCGTGCGGTCGGGGGTCGCGTTGCCCGGGATCGAGCCGGACCACTCGCCGGAGCCGGTCGCCGCGGGGAGCGGCGCCCGCCCGCCGGCGAAGAAGTTCTGGTAGGACCCGTTGCCCCAGTAGTGACCCGTGATCCAGACGTTGCTCGCGTCGGTGTAGGTCGCGTACTGGTTCGCGTCGAGGTACAGCCAGTAGTACACGCTGACCGGCTGGCCCGGCAGCGTGGAGCTGATGCCGATCGACGTGAGCACCGTGACGTGGTAGGCATGCAGGGTGACCGTCTGGGTCACGTAGCCGGCGTTGACCGCGGAGAAGTTGACGAGCCACCCGCCCCCGTAGCTGAGGGTCGAGGGGAAGGTGTAGGAGACGCCAGCGCTCACGGAGTCGAACTCGAACGTGGTCGCGTTGATCGCGGCCTCGTAATGGAACGCCGGGGTCGGGACGCCGTCCCGGGTAGCGTTGGGGTCGGTGATCGTGACGTTGACGTGGGAGTCAATCGGGTCGTAGATGGTGAAGTACAGCGCGTCGGCGCCCGAGACGCCGATGTTGAAGCTGTCCGTCGAGGTCCCGTAGCCGTTCAGGATGTCGTAGGCGAGCCCGACCGCGGGACTCGCGTCGGCCCGGGGGGCGGCGGCCGGAGGAGCCGGGCCGTGGACCAGGTTCGGGACCACGGCTCCGATCGCGGAGACGGTCAGCAGTACGGCGATGGCCACGGCCCAGCGGGGAGGCGACATACCGAGCGTCAGTTTTGCGAGGAACCAGTATAAGAAGGTCTGCCGGGAGACGCCGGTCCCGAACCGGGCGCCCCGCGGCCGCTTCGGGCCGCTCCGAACGGATTTAGGTGCGGACGCCTAGGCCCCGGGGCCGACCATGACCGAGATCCTCCCCGGAGTGCACCAGGTGGATGGCGTCGACCCGAGCCCGGACTTCTCAACGCACGTGTACCTGGTCAAGGACAAGGGCGCCAGCTGGACGCTGATCGATACCGGCCTACCGGGAGTGCACCCGGCGATCGAGCGCTATCTCGCACAGCACCGGATCGAGCCCACGGCGATCAAGAAGATCCTGATCACCCACCTGCACCGCGACCACGTCGGTTCCCTCCATGCGATGGCCGAGCGCACGCACGCGAAGACCTTCGCGCACTGGATCGAGGCCGCGTACATCGCGAAGGATCCGCCGTACACGGGCCCCGGCACCCCGCCGGCGGAGCCGTTCCGGGTCGACGAGACGTTCAAGGACGGCGACACGATCGACGCGGCCGGAGGGCTCATCGCCTACCACACGCCCGGCCATACCCCCGGGCACAGCTCCTTCTACCAGGCGGAACGCAAGATGCTGTTCAGCGGCGACCTGTACTTCGGTGATGGTCCGCATGCCGTGCTCACGGTACCGGAGTACTCCTTCCACGTCCCGACCGCGTTGATCTCGGCCCGACGCATGGCCCAGCTGTCGGTCGACTCGCTGCTGACCTACCACGGCGGGCCGTTCCTTCAGGGGGCGGGCAAGGAGCTTCGGTCGGTCGCTCAGACCCAGCTGTAGGGGCGTTCACTCGGGCGCGGGACGGCAGTGGGACTGGCCAGATTTGAACTGGCGTCTCGGAGTCCCGAACCCCGAAGGATGGACCAAGCTACCCCACAGTCCCAGGCCGCGGTCGGCGACCCCACCTCGGTATTTGAACCCGCGGTAGCGCGGGCGGCCGAGAGGCCCGCGCGGCGTTCCACGACCCCCCGGTGCCGCTCTTGAGCGGTGGCGGCCGTAGCCCCGGGAGCATGGGCTCCTCCACCGCGCCCCCGCTACCGGGGCTCGCTGCCTTCGACACGCTGTCCTGGAGCATCCCGGGCCTGCGCGACGATCCGACCATGTGCCTGCGCTGCCGCTCGGCCCAGATGCTCTGCGGGAAACCGGTCTGCCCTATCCTGCTCAAGTACCACGCCTTCGAGCAGACTCTGCCCCTCGTCGGGGGCCAGGACCTCGCAGGGACCTCCCCGCCGGGGCTGTTCGTCGGTCGCTACGGCTATCCCCGCGTCTCCTTCGGCCCGCTCCTCTCCCCTCAGCACGGCTCGACCGAGCTCCTGGACAGTCCGGAGGAGTGGGTCGGTCGCTCGGTCTCCGAGGTCGTCTCGTTCCGCACCTCGCTGGTGCGCGGCACGGCCCCGATCCGCGTGACCGACGCGGAGCGGCCGATCCGCCTGCT
Organism: Thermoplasmata archaeon; assembly: GCA_035622275.1. Taxonomy (NCBI): domain Archaea; kingdom Methanobacteriati; phylum Thermoplasmatota; class Thermoplasmata; species Thermoplasmata archaeon. The sequence goes on from DASPVQ010000004.1 coordinate 8,139, forward strand.
CGAGGACCTGCAGTTGCTCGGGATCGCAGCGGAGTCGTCGGAGAGCGAGACCCATTTCCGACGGCCGCCCCGGGGCCACCTCGCCCTCTCCGACACCACCCCCCCGTTCGGCCCCAGCGCGCCGATCGAGCGGTTCCGGCTGGACGTGCGGCGGGTGGACCCCCACCTGGACCGTCTCGCCTCGGACACCGACGCGAACGCCCGCATCGCGGTCGGCGAGCTCTACCAGCGCGGGGTTCGGGTCAGCCGCATCCAGCGCGCGTTCAGCGTGGGCGTGCTCGGCCGGCACGGCCGGCGTCGCCTCGTCCCGACCCGCTGGAGCATCACGGCGGTCGACGACCTGATCTCCAAGCGCAACCTCGAACGGGTCCGCGAGCTCCCCGAGCTCTCCGAGATCGAGGTCCACCGCCTCACCGCGCTGGACAACCGCTGGATCATCGCGCTGCTGCCGGGCGCCTATCGCTACGAATCGATCGAGGCCTGGTATCCGGGTACCCTGTGGAACCCGGATCCGTCGCGCATCATCGTCATGGGCGACCACGAGGGCCACGACGGTCGCACCACGTACGCGGCGATCGGGGGCTGCTACTACGCCGCTCGGCTCGCCACGAGCGAGGCCCTGCTCACCAGAGGGCGCCAGGCCGGCGTCGTGGTGCTGCGCGAGGTCCACCCGGGGGAGATCCTGCCGCTCGGCGTCTGGACCGTCCGCGAGTACGTGCGGGCCGCGCTGCGCCGGCCCGCGGAGCGGCTCGGGAGCCTCGCCGAACTGTCGGCCATGATCGCCGCGACGTTCGCGATCCCGCTCGAGCGCTGGCTGCGGGCGAGCGCCGTGCTGCACGAGGCCCGGACCCAGCGCCGCCTGGACGAGTGGACGGCCGAGCGCGCCGCGTCGGCCCCCTCGGTCAGCTGAAACGCTCGCCGCAGCGGCCGCAGAAGGTGTCCGACGGGGCCCGGTCCGCGCCGCAGCGCGGGCAGACGACGGGTTGGCGGGGAAGTCCGCAGCCCCGGCAGAACGTATCGTCGGCACGGGCCGGGTAGCCGCACTGCGGGCAGCGCGAGCTCGCGGCGGCCTGCTCGGCGGCACCCGCCGGGTCCATCGCGCCCCCGTCCGCCCCTCCGCTGGCCGCCGAGGTCGTCGGGCCCCCGGCGACGGTGCCGAGATCCGAGCCGAGCTCGCGGCGGCCCTTGAGCGCGAGCCGGAGGGCGTCGGTGTACTGCTGCCGGTCGAACGCGCTCTGGGCCTGGTCCCGCAGCCCGGCGGCGGCTCCGATCGCGGCCGCGTTCGGCCGCTCGGCGCGGGCGCGCTCGAGCTCGGAGGTGAGCAGGTGCAACTCGAACTGCGACTCGACCCGGTGGTGGGGGAGCCGGGAGACCGGCGACGCGGAGGGCCACGGCGCCGACGCGCCCGCCTCCACCGGGGCGAGGGGCCCCCTGCCGGCGGCCGCCGGCCCGCGCGCCTCGGGATCGCTCGCGCCGGCGACGGCGGCCGGGGCCGGGCCGCTCGGGATCGGGACGCCCTGGCGGGCGTGCACGAGCGCCTCGTGGGCGGACTGGGCGAGCTCGTAGGAACGGGAGAACTGCCGCAGGTCGAACGCCGACTGGGACTGCGCGATCAGCTCGCGCGCCCGCGTCACGTCGGTGCCCTGTCGGGCGAGGATCCCCTCCTCGCGCCGGGCCATCTCCAGGCGGTTGAACGCCCGGTCGGGGAGCAACGGCGACGGGCGGTTCAGGTCGGCGAGCAACTGGGCGCGACGGCGCTTCAAGCGCTGGATGACGAACAGGAGCACGCCCGCGGCGACGATCGCGAGGACGACCGCCACGAACAGGAGCACGTAGAGCTCGTTCACGATCCCGCACGCCACCGCGGGCGCGCCCCGGGCTCGGGCGCGGACCCGTCAGTAACTGGTCCGAAGGTCTATTTAGACGGAGGGGCCGCCCGCGGCCCCGCTAGAAGACGGTCAGCTTTCCGGTCAGCAGGCGGCGCGGGATCGTGTCGATCTGGTCGAACCAGGAGTTCGCGACCGCGTGCGCCTTGGACTCGACGCTCGAGAGCTTGACGCCGTCGGCGGGGAGGATCTGGAGGCTGGCGACCTGCGGCTCGTCGACGGGCTTGCCGATCTGAGAGAGGATGCGGACGTGGACCTCCTTGACGTTGCCGCCGGTCTCGCGGACGATGTCGTTCGCGATCAGGTTCCCGAGCAGGTTGTAGATCTTCCCGACGTGGTTGACGGGGTTCTTGCCGGCCGACGCCTCGAGGCTCATCGGGCGGCACGGGGTGATCAGCCCGTTGGCCCGGTTGCCCCGGCCCACCGAGCCGTCGTCCCCCGCCTCCATCGAGCAGCCGGTGACCGTGAGGTAGAAGCGCCCCAGCTCGGGATCGTCCGCCGTGTTCACGTCGATCGACACCTCGCGTTGCGTGAGCTTGGCCGCGAGGTCCGTCAGCTGCTCGGTGACCTGGTCGCAGACGGAACGGTACTCGCTCGCGTCGGCGACCTCGCGGTCGACGAGCGCCGCGGCCACCGTGAGATGGATGCGCCCGGCCTGGCGGTAGCCCATCACCTTGACGTCCTCGCCGAGGGCGGGGAGCTTCTTCTTCAGCTTCAGCGTGAGGAACCGCTCGCTCTCGAGCACGAGGCGCTCGAGGTCGGAGAGCGGGGCGAAGCCGACGCCGAAGGAGGTGTCGTTCGCGAGGACCGCCTTCTGCTCGAAGACGCCGCGCAGGTCGACCGAGCCCGAGCCGATGCGGCAGTCGAACTCGACGTGGCGGTCGATGTCGACGTGGGCACAGACCGACTGGACGTACTTGCGGGCCGCTTCGATCGCGGTCTCCCGGTACGGGAGCTTCTCGCCGTTGACCTCGGTCGTCGCTCGGCCGACGAGCAGCATGTAGATCGGGCTCGTGACCCGGCCGCCGCCGAACTTGGGCTCGGAGGCGCCGCCCACGACCTGCGTCTCGTCGGTGTTGTGGTGGAGGATGCGCCCGTACTCGTCGAGGTACAGGCGCGAGAGCGCCCGGCTGACCGACTCGGAGACCCCGTCCGCGATCGAGTCCGGGTGGCCGAGCCCCTTGCGCTCGACCATCTCGATCTCCTGGTCCTCGATATGGACGGTCCGTAGCGGCTCTACGGCGATGTTCCGGGGCATCCGATCCACTTCGGACCGCGGAGCCGGGGGTGGGTTTAACGGTTACGAACCGCGCAACGGCGGAGTCGGTGCCCCGGCGGTCCCGAGGGCCTTGCGCTGGAGCGGCCCGGCGCGTTCGAAGCCGTGGCGCGCGTAGTACTCACGCGTGCCGACGGCGCTCGTGACGTATAATCCGGAGAAGCCGCGGTCCCGCGCCTCGGCCTCGGCCGAGGCGAGCAGCGCCCGTCCCAGGCCCCGGTGCTGGTACTCGGTCGCGCGTCCCGGCGCGAGACCGACCGCGACGGGGCTCCCGACGACCTTCAGCTCTCGGACGACCGGCTCGCACAGGCCCCCGTCCGTCACGTCGGAGGGGAAGCGCAGGCGCAGGAATGCCGCGACCGTGTCGGAGGCGGCATGCTCGATCGAGAGGAACACCTCGCGGCCTCCGGCGGCACGGTACTCGGTGCGAAGCGGGCGGAACTCGTCGGGCGGGGGGGCCGCGCGTCGGCCGACCTCGCGGCAGCGCAGGCAGCGGCAATGCTCGCCCGCCTCGGCGAGCCCGGCGAGCGCCCGCTCGCGCAGGTTGCTCGCCCGCACGCCCGCCGCGATCAGCCGAGAGGGGATGTCGCGCTGGATCCGCTGGATCCGGACCCAGGGCGGCAGCACGCGCTTCATCGCGACCAGCAGCCGCGTCGCCGTCGGCTCGTCGTAGGGCGCGTAGCGCCCGCGCTGCCAATCCTCGAACAGCGGCGTGCCGGGGAGGACGAGCGTGGGGTAGATCTTGAGGAAGTCCGGCCGGTACTCCTCCTCGTCCCAGAGCCGGCGGAAGTCGGCGAGGTCGGCGGCGGGGTCCATTCCCGGCAGCCCCAGCATGAGGTGGTAGCCGACCTTGAGGCCCCGGTCTCGCGCCTCCCGCGTCGCGCGGGCGACGTCCCCGGTGCCGTGGGCCCGTCCCACGGCGACCAGCACGTCGTCGTGCAGGCACTCCACGCCTACCTCCACCCGCGTGACGCCCGCGTCCAGGAGGAACGGCAGGACGCGCCCGTCGCACCAGTCCGGGCGGGTCTCGACCGTGAGGCCGACGAGCCGGTGGACCGCGGTCTCGTTCGCCGCGATCGCCGCCGGTAGCGAGGCCGAGCGAGCGCCGTTGAGCCCCTCGTAGATCCCGCGGAGGACCTCCTCCTGGAAGCGGCGCGGTCGGGCCGGGAAGGTGCCGCCCATCACGATCGCCTCGACCTTGGAGGTCGGGTGCCCGATCGCCTCGAGCGCCGCGATGCGGTTCCGGGTGATCGCTTCCGCGTCCCAGTGGAGCTGCGCGCCGCGCAGCGCGGACGGTTCCTCGCCCGTGTAGCTCTGGGGGCTCGAGTTCTCCACCCCGCCGGGGCAGTAGGTGCAGCGCCCGTGCGGGCAGCGCGCCGGCGCGGTCATCACGGCGACCACCGCCACGCCCGAGAGCGTGCGCGCGGGCTTGCGACGGACGACGCCCTCGAAGCGCCGTCGCTGCGGCGCGGGCAGTCCCGCGATCCAGTCCACGTTCGAGGGCAGGGGGCCGCCGCCCGCACGGCGGATCGCGGCGAGCTTCTCGCGATGGACCTCTTCCGAGGTCGGCGGCGTCGGCCCGATCAGCGCCCGAGCCACTGCCGGCTCTCCCCCGTCACCACGTAGGGCGCGCGGCCGAGCTCGGCGATCGTGCGCGAGCCGGTGAGGAACATCGCGACCTTGAGCTCGTGGACAAGGTGCTCGAGCTCCCGCCGGGTCTCCTCGTAGCCGGTGGACGCCGCTCGCAGCACCCCGCCCGCCGTCCCCGCGGCCGTCGCGCCGAGCGCGAGCGCGCGGGCGACGTCGAGCCCGCTGCGCACGCCGCCGCTCGCGACGACCGGCAGTCCGAGGGGGACGAGCTCGAGGACCGCGACCGGCGAAGGGATCCCCCAGTCCCAGAACGTCTTGCCGACCCGGGCCTCGCGCTCGGCGCCCTGCTCGAGCGCGCGGTAGTGCTCGACGGCGGCGAAGCTGGTCCCGCCCGTGCCGCTGACGTCGAACGCCCGCACGCCGTGGTCGCGCAGCGCTTCGGCGACGGCCCGGCTGATCCCGGCGCCGGTCTCCTTGACCAGGACGGGGAACTCGGACGCGAGGGCCCCGATCCGGTCGAGCGAGCCGCGGGCGCGGCGGTCCCCCTCGGGCTGCACCATCTCCTGGAGAAAGTTGAGGTGGATCGCGAGGACGTCCGCGTGGATGAGCTCCATCGCGGCGCGCACCTCGGCCGGCCCGACCACCCGGTCGTGGGGGCCCTGCGGGATGATCTGGGGAGCTCCGATGTTCGCGAACTTGAGCGGCACCGCGTGGCGGGCGACGGTGGCGTAGCTGTCGGGGTACTGGCCCTTCAGGATCGCCGCCCGCTCGCTGCCGACCCCCATCGCCACGCCGACCTCGGCGGCGGCGTGGGCGAGGTGGTCGTTGATCTTGGCGGCGTCCGGGAAGCCCCCGGTCATCCCCGTGATCACGATCGGCGCCCGCAGGCGGTGGCCGAGCAGCTCGACGGAGGTGTCGATGTCGGCGAAATCGATCTCGGGAAGGGCCTTGTGGATCAGCTGGACGTCGTTCCAGTATCGGTAGCGTCCCTCGACGTCGCGTCCGAGAACGATCTTGACGTGCTCGGCCTTGCGGTGGCTCAGGTCGAGGCCGGACGGATCGTCCGTCTCATCCCGACGGCGCCCGCGCCCAGCTCCCGTAGACGTACTCCCCCCTCAGGGCGCGCGAGAGCGCGCCATCCGTCAGTCCGCTAATAAGCGCTGCGTCCGCGCCGGCCGCGGCGATCGCCAGCATCGCCTCGACCTTGCCACGGATCCCGCCGGTGACGTCGGGCCGGTCGGCGGGCGGACGGAGCCCCTCCAGCGTCGCGGAGCTCACCTCGGCGACGATGCGGCGCCGGGGGACCGGCGGACCGTCGTAGACGCCCGGCACGTCGCTCACGAAGATCACGCGTCGGGCCCCGAGGGCCCGAACGAGCTCGAGGGCGATCGTGTCCGCGCTGAGGATCGAACTGGTCCAGGCCTCGTCCGGGACCACGTCGCCGAACGAGACCGGAAGTCGTCCCCGATCGAGCGCGTCCCGCACGGGTCCGGCATCGAGCGAGCGCAGCTGGCCCGCGCGCTGGACGGCGTGGGTGCTCAGGGGGATCGACTCCGGCGACGCGCCGGCCGCGAGGAGGGCCCGCAGGACCGCGAGATGCAAGCGGCGGACTTCGGCGGCCACGATCGCCGCACCCCGGGAACGCTGGGCCGCGGAGGCGCCGTCCTCGGGAGGGCGCGCGAGGCCGAAGCGACGCGCCCCGGGGTGGCCGAACGAGCCGGCGCCGTGGAGGAGCACTACCCGGGACTGCGTCGTGCTCGCCACCTCGTGGGCGAGGCGGGCCAGGAGCTTCGGTCGCAGGCGCTCGACCTCGCGCTTGCGCGTGAGCACCGAGCCCCCGAGCTTGACGATCGTCGGGGCTCGCTCCCGATCCGGAGCGGCCATCCTCGGTCCCGCGCTCACGCGTGGTCGAGTCCGGCCCGCCGATCGAGCAGCATCAGGGTGCAGCCGATCACGAGCGCGATCCCGGGGAAGAAGACCCAGTTGAACGTGAACAGCCACTCGAAGATGAGGAAGATCCCGGCGCCGCCGAGGAGCGCCGCGAGCACCACCCAGGCGACGGAGATCGGGCTCTTCGTCACGTGGCCGTGCCCGCCGTGGGCGGATCCGTAGCTCGCCATCCCCGTACCGGAGTTCCGGCCCCTTCAAATGCGTTCGGTCGCCATCCGGGGCCCGCGCGGGCGCTCGACACGCCGTCGGGCCTCGAACGCGCGCGTTCGAGCCGTGTTCCTTTCGGAAGGTTGATATGGCTCGCCTTCCTCCGAGCGCCGCCCGAGGCCCGGGTAGGCGTCGACGGTGCCACCTGACAGCGAGGACCGGCCGGCGGACACGCCGGATAGGCCCGACCTACGACACGCCAGCCCCGGGGCGGTCACGCCCGTCAGCGACCGTCCCACGAGCGGAGGGAGCGCGCCCGAGCCGCCCTACGGTGGCGCGAGCCCTCCGCCCACAACCCCGAGCTCGACGGCGGAGTTCCTCGACGCGATCCTCCAGACGAAGAGCGAGCTGTTCCGCGAGAACCGCGAGGTGCTGCGGGACTCCTACGTGCCCGCGCGGCTGCCGCACCGCGACGGCGAGATCCGCCAGATCGCCGAGGTCCTCGCCCCGGCCCTGCGCGGCGATGTCCCGTCCAACCTCCTCCTCTACGGCAAGATCGGGACGGGCAAGACCGCGGTCGTGACCCAGGTCCGCCAGGACCTCCAGCGCCGGGCCGAGGCCGGCGCCGCGAAGCTCGCGTTCATCTCGATCAACTGCGGCAACATCGACACCGCCTACAGCCTGCTGCAGAACATCGGCAACACCTTCGCCCGCACCGACGCCGAGCGCATCCCCACGGGCTGGTCGCTCGACCGGGTCCAGAGCGCGATGCGCCGCCTCATGGACTCGAAGGGCGGGACGATCGTCCTGATCCTCGACGAGATCGACCGGCTCGTCGCCCGCAGCGGCGACAACGTCCTCTACACCCTGAGCCAGATCAACACGGAGCTCGAGGACGCGCGGCTCGTGCTGGTCGGGATCTCGAACGACCTCAAGTTCACGAACCACCTCGATGCGCGCGTGCGCAGCCGCCTCAACGAGGAGAAGATCCTCTTCGACCCGTACAAGGCGCCCCAGCTCCAGGACATCCTCCAGGACCGCGCGCGCGTCGCCTTTCGCGACGGGGTCGTCGACCCCGGGGTGATCGAGCTGTGCGCCGCCTACGCGCAGCTCGAGAGCGGCGACGCCCGCCGCGCGCTCGCCCTCCTGCGCCTCGCCGCGGAGATGGCCGAGCGCGACCGGGCGAAGCGGATCACGCGCGACCACGTCGTCAAGGCGAAGAACCGCCTCGAGAAGGACATCATCGTCGAGTGCTGCCGCTCGCTGCCGCCCCACTGCAAGGTCCTGCTCTACGCGATCCTCCAGTCCTACGAGCGTCGCCGGACCGGCGTGCTGACCGGCGAGGTGTACGACAACTACAAGCGGCTCGCCGAGCGCCTCGGGCTCCCGCCGCTGCACGCGCGCTCGATCTCGAACTACGTGAGCGAGCTCGAGTCGCTCGGCCTCATCCGCGCCACGATCGTCTCGCGCGGGCGCGGGGGCCGCACGCGCGAGATCCAGGTCGACGTCCCGATCTCCGAGACGATGCCGGCCCTCGAGGAGGACGCCCTCCTCGCCCCGCTCGGACGCCCGAAGAACCGGGGCCAGACGCTGCTCACGAACTTCGACAACCCCGGGCGGACCGGCCCGTTCTAGGCGCGGGCGCTCGCACCGGCCGCGTCCTGCGTCGCGATCGCCTCGTCGCCGGCGGATCGGCGTCGGGCGCGCTCGCGCCGCAGCTCCCTCAGGTCCCGATCGAGCGCCCGCAGCTCGGCGCCGGTCCGCCGGACGCGGACCCGCACGATACCCTCGACCGCGGCGATCTCCCGGTCGAGGGCCTCGTCCGATCCCCGGAACGGGCTCATCCGCCGGTGCCGTCCTCGATCTGCGCCTTCTGCAGGCGCGAGGAGAAGTCGATGAACACCGTCTTGAGCTCGGTGAACTCCTCGATCGCGACGCTTCCGGCCTCGCGGCCTCCGTTGCCGGTGTTCTTCACGCCCCCGAACGGCAACTGGACCTCCGCGCCGATCGTCGGCGCGTTGACGTAGGTGATCCCGGCCTCGAGGTCGTCCATCGCGCGGAAGGCCCGGTTCACGTCGCGCGTGTAGATCGACGAGGAGAGCCCGTAGTCGACATCGTTGGCGACCCGGACCGCCTCCTCGTAGTCCGCGACGCGGATCACCGAGAGGACCGGGCCGAAGATCTCCTCCTTGGAGATCCGCGTGCCGTGGCGGGTCTCGAAGATCGTGGGCGCGAGGAAGTAGCCGCGGTCGTAGAGGCCCCCCGTCAGCTTCTCGCCGCCGTAGCGCAGCGTCGCCTCCTGCTTACCGAGCGCGATGTAGTCGAGGATCTTGCGCTCCTGGTCGGCGCTCGCCACCGGGCCCATCCCCGTCCGCGGGTCGAGCGGGTCGCCGACCGGGAACGAGCGGAGCCGCTCGATCAGGCGCCCGAGGAACTCGTCGTAGACCGCCCGGTGCACGATCAGGCGGCTGGTCGCCGTGCAGCGCTGGCCCGAGGTGCCGAACGCGCCGAACAGCACGCCGTCCAGCGCGAGGGCGAGGTCCGCGTCCTCCATCAGCAGCACGGGGTTCTTGCCGCCGAGCTCGAGATGGACCATCTTGAGGCCCTGGGCACCGCGAACGTACACCTCCCGGCCGGTCTCGACCCCGCCGGTGAACGAGACCGTGCGCACCCGCGGATCGGCGACCAGCGCGTTCCCGACGGTGCCGCCGGAACCGGTGACGAGGTTGAGCACGCCGGCCGGAACGCCGGCCTCCTCGTAGATCCGGACCACCTCGGCCGCGCAGCGCGCCGTGTTCGATGCCGGCTTGAAGACGACCGAGTTGCCCGAGACGAGCGCGGCCGCGATCTTCCAGTTCGGGATCGCGGTGGGGAAGTTCCACGGTGTGATGCAGGCGACGACCCCCTTCGGCTGCCGAACGGTCAGGCAGAACTTCGAGCGGAGCTCGGAGGGCACCGTCTCCCCGAACAGCCGGCGGCCCTCGCCGGCCATGTACTCGATGAAGTCGATCGACTCCTGCACGTCGCCGAGGCCCTCGGCGATCACCTTGCCCATCTCCTCGGTCACGAGGCGGCCGACGGCGCTCTTGCGCTCCTTGAGACGGCGCGCGGCCTCGAGCAGGAGGTCGCCGCGCTTCGGCGCCGGCGTCTCCTTCCAGGCGGGGAACGCCCGCGAGGCGGCGGCGATGGCGCGATCGACGTCCGCCGCGGTCCCCGCGACGAACGAGCCGACGGGCTCGCGCGTGGCCGGGTTGATCGTCTCGAACCGCTTCGCGCCGGGCGGTGACTCCCAGCGCCCACCGATGAAGAGGCCGAACTCCTCGGTCATGACCGCGATCCTGCTGCCGCGCCGGAGCCGGCGCGAGCGTACTTAGCGTTTCGTGGGACGCGGGAGGCCCCGGCGGGGCTCGGGACCCGCCGGGGACAAAGATTTTCGCCCTCGTCTCCTCCCGAGCGGCGTGATCGACCTCGAGCGGTTGCGACGCGAGCCTGCGGAGGTCGAGGCGAACCTCGCCCGCCGTCGCCAACCCGAGTACCTCCGCCTGCTCGGGGAGGCCCGGGAGAAGGACGCGGCCTGGCGCGCCGCCCGGGCCGAGGCGGACCGGCTGCGACAGCGGCGCAACGAGCTGAGTCGGTCGATCGCCGCGGCGCGCTCCCGCCACGAGGAGTCGAGCCCGCTCGAAGCCGAGGCGAAGCAGGCGCTCGAGCGATTCGACGAGCTCACCCGGCGGGAGGTCGCGCTCCTCCTCGAGCGCGACGAGCGGCTCAAACGTCTGCCGAACCTGCTCGATCCCAGCGTTCCCTACGGCAAGGACGATTCGGACAACGTGGTCGTCTCGACCTGGGGGGACCCGATCCGGGACGCGGGGGCCCGCCGAGCCCACGGGGAGCTCCTCGAAGGCCTCGGCATGGTCGACTTCGATCGGGCCCGCCGCGCGAGCGGGGCCGGCTTCTACTACCTGTCGGGCCCGATCGTGTCGCTCGACCTCGCGCTCCAGCGTTTCGCGCTGGATCTCCTCATCGAGCGGGGCTTCACGCCGGTGATCCCGCCGTTCCTGCTCCGCCGCGGCCCGTACGAGGGGGTGACCGACCTTGCCGACTTCGAGAACGTGATGTACAAGATCGAGGGCGACGATCTCTACCTGATCGCGACGAGCGAGCACCCGCTCGCCGCGCTCCGCCTCGGCGAGATCCTGGACGAGGACTCCCTGCCGATCCGCCTCGCGGGTCTCAGCACGAACTTCCGCCGGGAGATCGGCGGTCACGGTGTCGACCAGAAGGGGATCTTCCGTGTCCATCAGTTCGAGAAGGTCGAGCAGTTCGTGTTCTGCCATCCGGACGATTCGTCGGCGATCCACGAGGAGCTGCGGGCGAACGCGGAGGAGGTCTTCCGGCGGCTGGCGATCCCGTACCGGGTCGTCAACGTCTGCACGGGAGACATCGGCACCGTCGCCGCAAAGAAGTACGACCTCGAGGCCTGGTTCGTGCGCCAGCAGGCGTTCCGCGAGGTGGTGAGCTGCTCGAACTGCAGCGACTATCAGGCGCGACGGCTCGGGATCCGCCTCGGCAAGGCCGGCCGGCCCGGCAAGATCGTCCCCCACACGCACAACTCGACCGCGATCGCGACCTCGCGGGCGATCGCCGCGATCGCCGAGCAGTACCAGCGACCGGACGGGTCGATCGAGATCCCGAAGGTCCTGCGGCCCTACCTGGGCGACAAGACGCTCCTGACGCGGGGCGGACTCGTCTAGGGCGAGGCCGAGGGAGCGAGGCGGAGCGGCGTGGGCGGCCAGCGTCACCTCGAGGAGTTCGGCCTGGAGCCGGCGCCCCCGATCGCCGTCGGGCGGACGCGACCGCCAGCGCTGCCGGGGACCTGGGCGACCGAGCGGGGCCACGTCCGCCACCCGCTCGTGCGCCCGGAGGAGATCCGGGCGCTCCCGTTCCAGATCGATCTCGCCCGCATCGCGCTGGACGAGGACCTCCTGGTCGTCCTGCCGACGGGTCTGGGCAAGACCGTCATCGCGGCGCTCGTCGCGGCCGAGGTGCTGCGGCGGGATCCGGGCAAGGTGCTCGTGCTGGCGCCCACCCGACCTCTCGTCCGCCAGCACGCGGAGTCGTTCGCGCGCTGGCTCGTCCCGATGCGTTCGGCCCGCTTCACCGGCACGGTGGCCCGGCCCCAGCGCGAGGGGACGTGGGAGGACGCCGAGCTCGTCTTCGCGACGCCCGAGGTCGTCCAGAACGACCTCGCCGCCGGTCGCTACGCACTCACCGACGTCGCGCTGGTGGTCTTCGACGAAGCGCACCACGCGGTCGGCAAGTATGCCTACGTGCCGATCGCCGCCCGCTACCGGACCGATCGAGGGGCGGGCGGTCGGGTCCTCGGGTTGACCGCGTCGCCCGGCGGTCGCATCGAGCGCATCGAGGAGGTCGTCGGCGCCCTCGGCGTCGGCCGGGTCGAGGCCCGCACCCGGGACGAGCCGGGCGTTGCGGAGCATGTCCAGCCCGTCGCGATCGACGCCTGCTGGGTCGACCTGCCGCCCGAGGCGGCGCGCATCCAGGCGTCGCTCGCCGAGGCGGCCCGCGCGACCGCCCGCAAGCTGCAGAAGATGGGCTACCTGCGCCGCAAGCCGATCGGGTCGCTCTCGGTCAAGGACCTCCTCGCGCTGCGGGCCGAGATCTTCGCTCGCCCGGGGGCGATGGTCCGTCGCTTCGGTCCCCTGTTCCACCAGCTCGTCCTCCTCCACCTGCACCACGCGCAGGAGCGGCTCGAGACCCAGGGGGTCGAGCCGTTCCTCCAGTATCTTGCTCGCGTCGCCGCGAAGGAGAAACCGGCCCGCGGCGACACCGCCTTCCTCAAGCTCCCCGAGGTCGCCCGCGCCCGGGCGGAGGCCGAGGCGTATCTTTCGGGTACGCGCCAGCCGTCGCACCCGAAGCTCGATGCCCTCGTGGAGCTGGTGCGGTCGACGCTCGCCCGCCCGGCCGGCCACCCGCCGCGCATCCTCGTCTTCGCGCAGTACCGCGACACGATCCAGGGCATTCGGTCCCAGCTCGAGCTCCAGGGATGGACCGTGGGCCGATTCGTCGGGCAGGCGACGCGCGACGCCGACGACCGCGGGATGAGCCAGACGGAGCAGGCCCGCGTCCTCGACGCGTTCCGCGCCGGCCGGTTCCCGATACTGGTGGCGAGCAGTGTCGCAGAAGAGGGGCTCGACGTGCCCGATGTCGACCTCGTCGTCTTCTTCGAGTCGGTGCCGAGCGAGATCCGCGCGATCCAGCGCCGGGGGCGGACCGGTCGCAGCTCGCTCGGTCGCGTCGTGCTGCTCCTCACCCGGGAGACCCGGGACGCACGCTACCAGGTCGCCGAGGTCCGCCGCGAGAAGGCGATGCGACGGATCGTTCGCCGCCTCTCCGCGGAGGCCCGCCGTCGGCGGGAGTCCGGGGCCGGCCCACTCAGCACCTCCCGCTCGGGGCCCGCGCCCGCCGAGTCCGGACTATAAGCCTGCGTGAGACGGCCTAGCCCATACCGCTGCGTCGGCGAGGCTAAATAACCGCCCCCAGGTGAAACGCGCTCAGGGGAGCGATGAGCTGGTTCTCCGCGCTCGCCGACCACAGCGGGCTCGTCGCGCTGACCGTGGTCGCCATCGGTCTGACCGTCTACCTCCTCTACGTCATGATCCATCCCGAGAGGATCTGAGCGTCGGAGGTCCGTGATTGACTTCGAGTCGCTCTGGGACATCATCCTCGTCATCGGCCTCGTCCTAGCGATCGCGCCCTGGTTCGGCGCGTACCTGGGCGGCGTCTACCAGAACCGCCCGCTGTTCGGTGACGTCCTCCTCGCCCCGATCGAGCGCGGTGTCTACCGCCTGCTCGGCACCTCCCCGCGGCGCTCGATGCGGCCGCGCGAGTACCTCGTCGCGCTCCTGCTCGTCAACGGCGCGGTCTTCGCGTTCCTCTATGTCTACTTCTTCTTCCAGGCCCAGCTGCCCCTCGACGCGACCGGCGTCCCGGGGATGAGCTGGGACCTCGCGTTCCACTCGGCGTCGAGCTTCACCACCAACACCGACTTCACCCACTTCACCAACGAGTCGCAGATCAGCCTCGGCGCCTCCGTGATCGCCTGGCAGCTCGCGATGTTCGTGAGCCCGGCGACCGGCCTCGCGGCGGCCGCGGCGATGATCCGCGGCTTCGTTCGCAAGGACGGGACGATCGGCAACTTCTACGTCGACTGCGTGCGGAGCATCACCCGGATCCTGCTGCCGATCGCCTCGGTCGTCGCGATCGTGATGGTCCTGCTCGGAGTCCCCGAGACGTTCACGAACTTCGTGATCGCCCATCCGCTCACCGGCGGCACGCAGACGATCTATCTCGGTCCGGTCGCGTCGTTCCAGTCGATCTCGCTGCTCGGCACGAACGGCGGCGGCTGGTATTCCGCGAACGCCGCCTCCCCGTTCGCCAACCCGTCGGCGGTCTCGAACCTGTTCGAGATCGGCGTCATGATGCTGATCCCCTTCTCGACGCCGTTCGCCTTCTCCCAGATCATCCGGCGCCGCGGCGAGGCGTGGCCGTACCTCGGCACGATCCTGATCGTCTTCGCGATCGCGCTCGGGCTGTTCATCGCCTACCAGGCCGCGACGGACACGGCCCTGTCGACCGTGGTCGGACTCGGCCCGTCGACGAACGGCTTCCCCGTCGGGCAGGAGACGCGCTTCAGCCTGCCCGAGGCCTCGCTCTTCCAGGTCGTGAGCGTCTACTCCAACGTCGGCGCCAACAACATGGCGATCGGCTCGGTCTCACCGGTCGCCCAGATGGTCCTGCTCTTCGGCATGTTCACCCAGAGCACGCCGGGCGGGGAGGGCACGGGCTTCGGTACGCTGCTGCTGTTCGCGGTCCTCGCGATCTTCGTGGGAGGCCTCATGGTCGGCCGGACCCCGGAGTACCTCGGGAAGAAGATCGAGACGAGCCACGTGAAGTGGGCCGCGCTCGCGCTGTTGATCCATCCCGCGATCATCCTCGTGCCGTTCTCGGTGGGGGTGCTCGCCGGCGACCCCGGCATCACGCTGACCTCGTCGACGGCCGCCTCCGCCCACACGTTCACGAGCGTCCTCTACGAGCTCACGAGCGAAGCCGCGAACAACGGGAGCGCGCTCGTGGCGGCCAACTTCAACGACGCGACGCCGTTCTGGAACGTCACCGGCGCCCTCGTCATGCTCGTCGGCCGTTTCGTCCCGATCTGGGCGATGCTCCAGGTCGGCGGCCTGTTCGCGAGCCAGGACGTGCTGCCGCCGGGCCCGGGGACGTTGCGGACGGCGAGTGCGACGTTCACGATCTACCTCACCATGATCCTGATCATCGTCTCGGCGCTCCTCTTCCTCCCGGTGCTCGCCCTCGGGCCGCTCGCCCAGATCGTGGGGTAGCATGGCCGAGCCGGGCGCCCAGGTGTCGGTCCGCCGCACCCCGCACACGTCGGTGCGGCGGGTCCTCGCGGATTCGTTCCGCAAGTTCGACCCCCGCCGGGAGGTCCACAACCCGATGATGTTCGTCGTCTGGGTCCTCTTCGTCTTCGTGCTCGTGCTCACGGTGTTCCCACGCGCCTTCCCCGACATCGCGCGCTTCTACACCCCCGGCTATTACCTCAGCGTCTCGATCATCCTGTTCCTGACGCTCTGGTTCGCCCACATCTCCGACGCGATCGCCGAGGCGCAGGGCCGGGCGCAGGCCGACAGCCTGCGCGAGATCCGCAGCGGGATCCGCGCGCGCCAGGTCCTGCCCGACGGGACGACCCGCTGGGTGGCGGCGGACGTGCTGCGGGTCGGCGACACCGTGGAGATCCGACCGGGCGAGCCCGTGCCGATCGACGGCGACGTGATCCGGGGCGCGGCGCTCATCGACGAGTCGATGATGACCGGCGAGAGCGCGGCCGTCCTGCGCGAGAGCGGCGGCGACAAGACGAGCGTCCTCGGCGGCGCGCGCGTCGTCCAGGGGACGATTCGGATGCGGGTGAGCGCCGTGCGGGGCGAGTCGTTCCTCGACCGGCTGATCCGCCTGGTGGAGGGTCAGGAGCGCGAGCCGACGCCGAACGAGCTGGCCCTCGCGGTGCTCCTGGCGGCGATCACGGTCGCGCTGTTCACGGTCGTGGTGACGTTCGTCTACATCGCGAACTTCACGAACATCGTCGCGGTCGACCTGGCCACGATCATCGCGCTCTTCGTCTGCCTCATGCCGACGACGATCGGGGCGCTCCTCCCCGCGATCGGCATCTCGGGCATCAACCGGGTCGCGCGGGCCAACGTGATCGCCAAGAGCGGCAAGGCGGTCGAGGCGGCCGGCGACCTCGACACGCTGATCCTGGACAAGACCGGGACGATCACGGTCGGCAATCGCCTCGCGGTCCAGTTCGTCCCAGGCCCCGAGGTCCCGATGGACACCCTGGTCGAGGCCGCGATGCTCAGCTCGAGCCTGGACGACACGCCCGAGGGCCGGTCGATCGTCCGGCTCGCCGCGCGTCGGGGCACCGCGGTCCGCCGCCTCGACCCCGCCTCGATCAAGGTCCTGCCGTTCACCGCCGAGCGGCGCATGAGCGGGATCGCGCTCGGCGACGGCACCGAGTTCTACAAGGGCTCGCTGCAGGCAATGGAGGCCTATGGGACGGTCCTGCCGCCCGAGCTCAAGCGGGCCGCGGCCGACGTCTCGCGCCAGGGCATGACCCCGCTCGCGGTGAGCGCCCACCGGCGCGCCGTGGGCCTGGTCGTGCTCAAGGACGTGGTCAAGCCCGGCATCCGCGACCGGATCCGCGAGCTCCACCTCATGGGGATCCGCACGATCATGTGCACCGGCGACAACCGACTGACCGCGGCCGCGATCGCGCGCGAGAGCGGCGTCGACGACTTCGTCGCCGAGGCGAAACCCGAGACCAAGCTCACCCTCGTCGAGCGCGAGAAAGCCGCCGGCCGCCTCGTCGCGATGAGCGGGGACGGCTCGAACGACGCTCCGGCGCTGGCGCGGGCGGACGTGGGGCTCGCCATGAACAGCGGGACGAGCGCGGCGAAGGAAGCGGGCAACATGGTCGACCTCGACAACGATCCGACCAAGCTGATCCAGGTCGTCTCGATCGGAAAGCAGCTACTGATCACCCGCGGCGCGCTGACGACCTTCTCGATCACGAACGACGTCGCGAAGTACTTCGCGATCATCCCGGCGATCTTCATCGCCGCGGGCGCCGCGAGCCTGCCCGGCGTCGCGCTACTCAACCTGCTCGGGCTCTCGAACCCGCAGCTCGCGGTCCTCGCGACGCTCCTGTTCAACGCGCTGGTCATCCCGCTGCTGATCCCGCTCGCGCTCGCCGGCGTGCCGTTCCGGCCCCGCCCGGCGATCGACCTGTTGCGCCGCCACCTCATCTACTACGGATTCGGGGGGCTCGTCAGCGCGTTCGTGGGCATCAAGCTCCTGTACCTCCTCCTCGCCTGGCTCGCCACCCAGCCGCTCGTCCAGGAGATCGGGACCGTCGTCGCGCACTACCTGCCGCTCGGAGGGCTGTGAGCGCGAGCGGGCGCGCCCCGTCGGCGGGCGCCGGCCGCGACGCGGGGCCCGCCCCGCGCCCCCCGCCCGCGCACTCGGGCGCCGGTCACGTCCGGGCGACGGTGGTGCTGATCCTGTTGACCCTGTTCGTCAGCGGCTTCGCCTACCCGCTCGTGATCACCGGGATCGCCCAGGTGATCGATCCGGGCGCCGCGAACGGTTCGCTGATCCGCGATCCCAACGGCACCATCGTGGGCTCGCAGCTCATCGCCCAGAACACGAGCGCCCCGTACCTGTTCTGGGAGCGGCCGAGCGCCACCGACTACAACACCACGCTCGGCTCGGTCACGCCGCCCGGTCCGACGGACCCCGCGCTCGCCGCCCTGCTGAACGAAACGCTTGCCTACATGCGCGAGTATGGGAACTTCACCGTGAACGCCAGCCTGCCGTTCTGGTTCGTGTCGTGGTCGGGCTCGAGCGTCGACCCGGACCTCACCCCCGAGGCGGTGCTGGTGCAGGTTCCGCGGGTCGCGGCCGCCTCGAACCTGACGGTGGAGTTCCTCACCGGCTTCGTGAACGAGCACATCACCGAGCCGCCGATCCCCTACATCGGGGTCGCCTACGTGGACGTCCTCGCGCTCGACGTCGCGCTCCTCCCGCTCGAGGGCCGCTAACGATGTACGCCAAGATCCTGATCCCGGCCCAGGAGCCGAGCGAGGTCGAGCCGCTGATCCGCTTCGGGGCGATGCTCCTCGACGCCGAGGGGGAGATCCGGGTCCTGCACATCATCCCCGCGACCACGCTGCCCGAGGTGACGCGCGAGTGGCGCAACTCGGTGAACCTGGTCGTCCCCGCCCACGAGGCCGGGGCCGCGCTCGACGTGCGCGTCGATCCGGAGGTGCGGGCCTCCACCGACGTGCCGGGGGAGATCCTCGAGAGCGCCGAGACCCACGGGGTCGATGCGATCCTGATGACGCTGCGGGGCAGCAAGCGCAGCCGCAACCCGTTCGTCGGCCACACCGCGAGCGGCATCCTCCACCACGCCCACGCGGACGTGCTGATCGTCAACCGCCTCGCGCTCGCCGCGGGGAAGATTCCGCGGATCGTCCTCCCGTCGTTCCGGGCCACGCCGGTGCCGAAGGCGATCCGGGTCGCCGAGGAGATCGCGGTGCGCAACGACGGGGTCCCGGTGACGACGGTCTCGATCGGTCCCGCCGGCGGGAGCGCGATGGACGGCATCCGCGAGGAGACGACGCCCCGCGGGATCGCCATCGTCCACAAGCACGTCCCGCTCGCCGGTCCGGTGCTCCGACGGGCCCGCATCCCCGCGCTCATCGTGCAGGCGGCCCAGCGCGAGCGCTTCGGTCTGCTGCTGGTCAGTGAGGAGGGCGAGGTGGGAGGCGGGGCGCTCCTGACCCGCCGCTTCCTCGAGGAGCTGTTCCGCGCGGCGCCGTGCCCGGTGCTCGCCCTGCGCGGATAGCCCCGGGCGCCGCGCGATGGGCGAGCTGTGGTTCGTCGGCCTCGGGCTCGGCGACGAGCGTGGCCTCTCGCGCCGTGCGCTCGAGGTGCTCGGCCAGAGCGCGCGCGTCTTCGCCGAGGAGTACACCGCGGTCGCGCCGGCCGGGACCCTCGAGCGCCTCGCGCTCGAGATCGCCCGGCCGATCGAGCGCCTGGACCGCTCGCTCGTCGAGTCGGAGCGCCCGATCCTCGCCGCGCTCGACGACGGGGCCCGGGTGAGCCTGCTCGTCGTCGGGGACCCGTTCGCGGCGACGACCCACGTCGCGCTACGGCTGGCCGCCGAGCGCGCCGGCCACGCCTGGCGCTACGTACCGAACGCGAGCATCCTCACCGCGGCGGCCGGCCTCCTCGGTCTCATGCACTATCGATTCGGCCGGACCGTCTCCCTTCCGTTCCCCGAGCCCGGCTTCGCCCCCCGCTCCCCGGTCGAGCAGATCGCCGAGAACCGCGGCCGCGGGCTCCACAGCCTCGTCCTGCTCGACTTGCGACCGGCCGAGGGGCGCTTCCTGTCGGCGCACGAGGCGCTCGGGCTGCTGCGCGATCGGGACCCGGAGGCCACCGCGCTGCCCGCGACGGGCCCCGTCGCGGTCGTGGCGCGGGTGGGCCGGGACGACGCGCAGGGCTGGTGGGCGCCGACCGCGGGCCTCGCGGAGGTCGACTTCGGCCCGCCGATGCACGCGCTGGTCGTGACCGCGCCCGAGCTCCACTTCGAGGAGGCGGCGGCGATCGAACGGTTCCGCTGGCCCCGAGCGGCGCCCGGAGCCTAGGCCGGGGTCCTCGATCCGCCGCTCGGGCCGAGCAGGGCCTCGGCGAACTGGCGGATGCGGAACGGCCGCAGCAGGACGACGTCCGGACCCTTCTCGGACCCCGTGGGGACCGCGGGCGGACGGGAGGCAGGTGCGACCAGGATCACCCGGACGGAGGGGTCGATGCGACGGGCCTCGGCGACCAGCGTGCCCGGGCTCCCCTCGGCGACGTTGACGTCCGCGACCAGGAGGTTCGGGTGGTGCTCCCGGACGAGTTCGATGCCCTGGGTGACCCCGTCGGCCTCGCCGTCGACCCGGAAGTGGTGGAGCCGCAGGAGGCCCCGCAGGAGCACCCGCGTCTCCTCGTCGCCGGCGACCACGACGGCGGATGCCGACGGTGCGCCCGAGCTGGCCATGCGTCCCGTCCGCGGACCGCGGCCTCCCGAAGACCCGTACGCGGACGCTGAATGCAAGGAATCCCCGAGTATTTTTGACTAACCTGAGCCCGGCAGGGGGTCGGCCGGCGCGTCGGCGCCCGGGCCCGGTGCCTGCTCGCCCCAGTCCGCGACGCCCGCCGCCTGCAGCAGGGCGTCGAGGGCGGCGTGGTAGCGCGCGGCGGGGGCGGCGAGGGTCGAGCGGGCCCGGTCGGCGAGCGCCGCCCCGAACTCCTGCTCGGTCTTGGAGAACTGCCAGGCGTGGTTCGTCGCCCGCCCGAGCGCGAGCAGCAGGCCGTACGCGAGGCCGCGCTCCTTTCCTTCGGCCGGCAGCGACTGGACGATCGCCCGCTCGGCGAGCCCCTCCCCGTGGATCCGGTACTCCCGGGCGATCCGGTCCACCCACGCCGCCTCCCGGGCGAGGCGGCGGTAGCGCGGGAGCTCGTCGAGCACCTGCCGCTCCTCGCTGCGGCGCTGGGCACGTTTCAGGAGCTCGGCGACGCGACCGGGCGACGCGCGGGTCTCGGCGATCCACCGCCGCGCCTCCTCCGGGTCCGGGACGATCGTGCGCACGATCTCCTCCGCGTGCTCCGCCCAGAGGCGCTCGAGCGCCCGGCTCGCGATCGGCTCGTCGACCTCGAAGTACCCGTCGACGTGCGCCAGCGCCCGCTCGACCGCACGTCGCTCGAGCGCCGTCCCCTGCAGCGCCTCGACGAACGCGTCGAGCTGGGCGCCGTAGCAGACCCCGCCGGCGACGAGCGTGGGCCGGTTCGTGCCCTCGATCCGCGGTCGGATCTCGTCGGCGTAGGCGTCGAGCAGCTGGCCGTCGCTCAGCCGGCCGAGGTCGTAACGACGCCGCAGCGGCCGCGGAAGCTCGGGCAGGCGCGCGTGCACGCAGTCCGGACCGCCCTTGCAGCGCGCGTTCCAGCGGGCATCGACGGGGAACTCCTGCGCCGGGTCCGGCACCGCGGCCCCGTCCGACAGGCTGGACAAGAGGTGCCGGTCGGGCTTGGCGCATCGACGGCACACCCGGAAGACGACGCCGGCCCCGTTCCAGCCGACCTCGAGGTAGGGGCGCGGCTCCCCGTCCTTCAGGTGCGGGCAGACGTACCGGTGGTGCGCGGCGTCTTCGATGAGACGGTACGGCAGCTCGGCGATGCGCTCGGCCTTGAACTCGGCCGGTGGCGTCGGGTCGCGGCCGGTGCACCAGAGGGTGCGCCGGGTCGCGAAGAAGTGGAAGCCACGGCGGGCCCACTCGACGTAGCCGAGGAGCAACCGGGCCGGCTCGTCGGACTGCTGGACCGCCACCTCGGTCTCGCGCGGGGCCTTCGCGAGCGGGGCGAACGAGACGTCGCCGTCGGGCAGCGAGAAGGCGACCACGGTCGGGGCGCTCGGCTCGAGGTAGAACTTGAGGAGGCCGGCGTAGGACCGGGCGAGGGGATCGCCCCAGCGGGTCAGCCAGCCGAGGCGCTTGTCGTCGTCGCGGGCCTCGCGCACGCCCTCCAGCTCGGTCCGTAGCTTGGCGAACCGCTCGGGCGGGCAGTCCGCGGTGCGCTTGGGCAGCAGCGGGTCGACCGACTCTCGGAGCACCTTCGCCCGCGCGACGAGATCGTGCTCGCGGACCCCCGAGCCCCGGCGGAGACGGGCCATGAACTCCCGCCGGCGCCGAGCGGTGGGTCGTTTATATTTCCGGCGGGCGGCCTAGCGGTGGCAGGCGTCCACGAAGTGGCGGAACATCTCGCGGCCGCCCTCCGTGTGCTCCACCTCGGGGTGGAACTGGACGCCCCAGATCGGGCGGTCCGGGTGGGCCATCGCCTCGATCGGGCAGGCGGCCGAGTGGCCGAGGACCGACCAGCCCGGGGGAGGGGTGACGACCGTGTCGTTGTGGTTGGCCCAGACCCGCAGCCGGTCGGGGAGGCCGGCGAAGAGGGGATGGTCCGGTCGGTCGACGAGCAGGTCGACCGAGCCGAACTCGGGCGCGACCCGGCCGAGCCGACCGCCGAAGTGCCGCCCGAGGAACTGGTGGCCGATGCAGACCGCGAGGACCGGGACGTCCACCGTGTCGATCCATCCATCGACGGCACCCAGCGGAGCGTCGCTGCCCTCGAGGCTCAGCGCCCCGCCGGAGAGGACGATCCCATCGGCCCGCAGCTCCCGCAACGGGGTCGTGTTCGCCACGATCTCGCTCTCGACGCCCAGGTCCCGGAGGACGCGCCACTCGCGGTGCGTCCATTGCCCGCCGTTGTCGAGGACCGGGACCCTCACGTTCGCCCTCCCGTCGGAGGTGGCGGGTCGGCGCCGTGCTCGACGCTCGCCCGCAGCTGCTCGACCTGGTCCTTGAGCTCGCGCACGTCGACCCGCATCCGGAGCATCTCCTCCTCGAACGGGGTGAACCCGCTGCGGCGGAGGATGCGGGCCGAGAAATAGACGCCGATGAAGATCGCGCCGACCAGGGCGAAGATCGTGGTCGCGACGAGCGCGAAGACGAACGCGAGCGGGTCGCCGATCGCGAGCTGGATCGGCAGCGTGAACAGGTGCGTGATCTCCGCGACCTCGATCAGGAGGAGGACGACGATGAGGCCGCTCCAGAACACCAGGACCCACGACGACGGCTTCACGGGCCGCCTCCGGAGCCGACGTTCGCGAGCGTGATCGGGACGGGGAGGTCCGTGACGGGCGTCGAGAAGGCACCGATGCCGCTCGTGTCCGACGCGACGATCAGCGCGTCCGCGGACTGACCCGAGGGGACCCCGATCGTCACCGCGAGCAGCCCGACGTAGAGGACGCTCGCGCCGTTCGCGGTGTAGAGCGCCGAGACGTTCACCGCCGCCGGCAACTGATCGACGTTCGCGGTGATCGCGAGGACGTTCGTTCCGTTCGTCCAGTTCGTCCAGTTCAGCGGGCCCGAGGGCCAGCCCCCCGTCCAGGAAAAGCCGAAGGCGAAGCCGAGATGGATCTCGGCATAGCGCGTGGTCGTCCCGAGGCCGCGGACGTAGAAGTGGACCGTCGCGTTGCCCGGGAGGCCGTCGACGATCAGTTCGGCCTGGGAGAAGATCGTGCCGGCGCTGGGCTGGCCATAGGACGTCAGGAACGGCGTGAAGACGATCAACAGGCCCAGCAGCAGCGCGACGCCGACGAGCGGCGCGGGGAACCAGTCCGCGAAGGGTCCACCCGTCCTCACGGAGCCTCCGCGCGCCAGCCCCGGTAGAGGGCGTGGGGGACGCCGAGATGGTCGAGCACCTTGCCGGCGAGGTACGAGGTCTGGTCGTCCACGGACCGGGGGTGGAGGTAGTACGGCGGGGCGGCGATGAGGACGACGACCCCGAGCTCGCTCAGGGTGGTCAGGTGCCGCAGCAGGGTCGTCGGCAGCGGCGACTCGCGGGGAACGATGACGAGGCGACGCCGCTCCTTCAGGTGCACGTGCGCCGCGCGGGCGAGCAGGCTGTCGCCGAGTCCGAGCGCGACCTGCGCGGCCGTGTTCGACGAGCACGGCACGATCGCCATCCCGCGCGTCAGGCGAGAGCCGCTCGCGATCGGCGCGCCGAGGTCGTCGTCCGCGTAGACGTGGGTGGCCCGGGCGGCGAGCGCGTCGGGGTCGATCCCGCACTCCTCGCGCAGCACCTCGCGTCCCCCCTTGGAGACGACGAGGGCGACCGGCACCTTCGCGGCGTGGAGCGCCTCGAGCACCCTCACGGCGATCGGCGCGCCGCTGGCTCCCGAGACGCCGACGACGAACGGGGGATCTTCCGCCACGGGGACCCGGCCTTAAGAGGCTTCAACGACTCGGTCGATAAGACGGTTCGCGGGGCGAGCGCGTTGGGACATCGGGCAGCGATCGTCGGCGCCGGCCACACGCGGTTCGGCGCGCTCGAGGACGGACCGCGGCGCCTACTGCGGACCGCGATCGATGCCGCGTTCGCGAGCGTCGAGCGCGGGGCCGACCGCGCCCTCGTCCACGAAGCGTTCCTGGCGACGATCGGCTTCGGCGGCTGGCAGCTCGGCAACGTCGCCGCCGTCCTCGGAGAGGAGGCGGGCCTCTCGGGCGTGCCGGCGAGCCGGATCGAGAACGCGTGCGCGTCCGGAGGGTTTGCCGCGCGCGCGGGCGTGCGGGCCGCGCAGGGCGAGCCCGGCCTGGTGCTGGTCGCGGGCCTGGAGAAGATGACCGACGTATCGAGCGCACGCCGTCGCTACTGGCTCGGGGTGAGCGGCGACACGGAGTGGGAGCGCGCGGCGGGGCTCACGTTCGCCGGCGTCTACGGTCTCATCGCGTCGCGGTACGTTGCCGACCATCCGCGCGCCGCCGACGCCCTGGTGGAGGTCGCGGTGAAGAACCACGCCAATGGTGCGCTCAACCCGAACGCCCACTTCCAGAAGGCCGTGACCGCGGAGGCGGTGCGTGCCGCCCCGCGGGTCGCCGAACCGCTCGGCCTCTACGACTGCTGTCCCGTGAGCGACGGCGCGGTCGCGCTCCTCCTGGCCGCTCCGGAGGAGGCCCGCTCCTTCACCGACTCGCCCGTTTACATCGACGGCGTCGGGGCGGGCACGGACGCTCTCGCCGTCCAGGAGCGGCCCGAGCTGACCCGCTTCGGCGCAACGCGCTGGGCGGTCGACGCCGCGCTGCGCCAGGCCCGCGTCGATCGCTCGGCCATCTCCTTCCTCGAGGTACACGACTGCTTCACGATCGCCGAGCTCCTCGCGCTCGAGGACCTCGGCTTCGCGGAGTCCGGCGAGGCCGCGGCGATGACGCTCGATGGCGCCACCGCGCGGGGGGGACGGTTGCCCGTGAACCCGGACGGCGGGCTGAAGGCCAAGGGCCACCCGATCGGCGCAAGCGGCGTCAGCCAGCTCTACGAGGGATTCCTGCAGCTCCGTGGCGCGGCCGGACGCCGGCAGGTGCCCGGGGCGGAGCGAGCGCTCGCCCACAACGTGGGCGGCGCCGGGGCGACCGCGACCGTCACCGTGCTGTCGGCCGGGTGATCGCATGGTCGAGATCCGCGGGGCGGCCGCCTACGTTCCTCGATCCACCGACGGAGATCGGCGCGTCGGGGATCCGGACGAGGACGAGTTCACCATGCTCGCGACCGCGATCGAGCGGCTGGAGGACGGGATCGAGCCGCTCGGAGGCATCGGCCCGGTCGTGGTGGTCGGAACGATCGCCTTCGGCGCCGCGGACAACGTGGCGCGATTCCTCGGCTCGCCATCGCCGATCGAGTGCGTCGGTCGGGGCCCGGAGGCCTTCTCGGCCGCGCTGGAGAAGCTCTCGTCCGGCGTCAGCGCCCACGAATCCGCGCTGCTCCTCGCCGTCGATCGGGACCCGGGCACGACCGGCGACCCTGGGGACCGCGGACTATCGCACGCGGCGATCGCGATCTGGCTGGGCGGAGGGGGCGCGAACCCCGTGGCGACCGACGCGTTCCGATCCGCGGCTCCGTCCTCCACGGGCCCCGCCTTCGCCTGGGCGGCATCGACCGCAGCCGCCCGGGTCCCCCGGTGGGGCGACTGGCGATACGATGGGCGGGCCGGCACGCGCTCGCTTCCCGCGCCGGCGGCGTCCGCCCCCGGCGGAGCCACGGTCTCCCAGGGAGCCTACGTTCCCTGGCCGCGGTACCTCGAGGCCACGAACGCCCACTGGCGCCTGATCGCGGCGGAGTGCGGCGCGTGTGGTGCCCTGACCTTTCCACCTCGGGGTCGGTGCCGGGCCTGCGAGTCCACCGATCCGGGCCGGTCCGTTCGGCTCGCCCGTGACGGCGGTCGCGTGATCGCGTCGACCCGCATCGGAGCGGGCGGTCAGCCGACCGAGTTTGACGAACAGGTGACGGCCTACGGACCGTACAGCGTCGTCCTGGTGGAGTTCGCCGCGGGGGTCCGAGCCACGCTACCCGTCGCGCTCGGGTCCGGTGACCCGCCGGCGATCGGCGGGACCGTCACCACCCGCCTGCGCCGGCGCTACCCGATCGACGGCGAGTGGCGATACGGTCGCAAGGCGCTCGTCCCCGACCCGCCGGCGCGAGGAACCGAAGGCAGCTGAGGGAAATCAGGCGAAGCCGGCGGCGTCGCGATCCCGTTTGTCCGGACGGGAGTAGGGTTCGGCGGTGATGCCGAGCTGGGTCGAGATGGCGCGGAACGTCTGGACCAGCTGGTCGATCGAGCGGGCGAGCTCGCGTTGCTCGCTCCGCATCACCTTCAGCTCCTCCCGGAGCTCGCGCAGCTCCACTTCCCAGCGGTCCTTCTCCGTACCGAGCGCCATGATCGCGCCGACAGGTCGGCACCGTACATAGCCCGTCCCCCGGGGCAAAGGTCGGGCGGCTCGCGCGCTCCTAGGTGCGGGTACCGGAGGGGCCGAACGGGGAGTCCGACGCCCCCTTCTCCACGAAGGGGACCCAGGCCTCCTTGGCGGCCGAGTAGTCGACGCGTTGGAGCTCGACCACGAAGCTCTTCAGCAGGTCGCCCGCGACGGGGCGGACGGAGACGGCGTAGACGTAGATCCCGAAGCCCATGAACTCGCTCACGCGGCGGAGCACCTCGGCGAGGTCCTCGCGCGGCACCGTCACGCGCACCGAGGTCTCCCCCAGCAGCGTCGAGAACTCGTCGACATCGAACGGCCGCTCGAGCGAGATCAGCGGCATCGGTGCCGAGGCCCCCGGGGGGGACCCCGCGGCCGGGGGCGACGCGGCCGTCGCGGCGGGCCGGGCGGGGGCCGGAGGACCCTGGACCGAGAGCGACGGGTCTTTGGGAGGGTAGCGATCCAGGACCGCCGACCCCGCTTTGCCGACGAAGCCGGACGAGCGGCGGGTCCCTCGGCGCGTCGAGGCCCGCCGCGTCCGCGGCTTCGCTCGGGACCTCGCGGGCATGGCCGTCCCGAGACGACCACCTGGCAGCCCATAAGCCATCCGGCGTCCGCCTTCCATCACGCGCCGCGCCTCCGGGCGTTGGCGCCCGTGGCCCACGGAGCCCGGGGGAGTGTTCGGTCGGCCCGGAATCGGTGTAGGCCCTCCGGGGGTACACAGACGGCCGTCGAGGCACGCGCCGACCTCGGGGAGTCGGGGTTGTAGCGAATAACACCGTGCGACTCCACGTCACGGCCCGCGAGTTTTGTCGCCGCCCGCACGACACATCAATTATGTAGGACAGAGTGGGTGGCCAGCCCAAGGCCGAGCCGAGTCGGAAGGCTGGCCGATTGGGAGAACAGGAAATGCCGGCGCGCGTGATGAAGGAGTTCCAGGCCCCCCGCGGCCTTCCGAGGAAGACGGCGTCCGTCTGTCCGGAGTGCATCAAGGTCATTCCCGCGATCGTCCGCGAGAAGGACGGCCGCGTCATCATGGAAAAGACGTGCCGGACGCACGGGTACTTCTGGGACATCATCTCGAACGACGTCGACTTCTACCTCCGGATGGAGGTGTACGCCCACGACGGGGTCGGCTACGAGAACCCGTACTACGACAAGTTCCGCGGCTGCCCGACCACCTGCGGGATGTGCAGCCACCACAAGTCGCACACGGGCCTCGCCCTGCTCGATCTGACGAACCGCTGCAACCTGAAGTGCCCGGTCTGTTTCGCGAACGCGAACGCGGCCGGCTACGTCTACGAGCCGACGCGCGAACAGATCCACTTCATGCTCAAGACCCTCCGGGAGCAGAAGCCGGTCGGCACGGTCGCCGTCCAGTTCTCGGGCGGGGAGCCGACGCTGAGCCCCCTCTTCCTCGACGCGGTCTCAATGGCCCGTGACCTCGGCTTCAAGCAGATCCAGGTCGCGACCAACGGGATCCGGGTGGCCAACGAGCCCGGCTTCGCTCAGGCGTGCCGGGAGTCGGGGCTGCACACTCTCTATCTCCAGTTCGATGGTCTCGACGACGAGATCTATCGCAAGGTGCGGGGGGTCCCGCTGCTGAAGGTCAAGCAGAAGGCGATCCAGGCCGCGCGGGAGACCCACTCCTCCGCGGCAGAGCTCGCGGCCGGCAAGCCGGACAAGCCGCTGAGCGTCGTGCTCGTGCCGACCCTCGTCGGCGGCTTCAACGAGAAGGAGATCTGGCCGACGGTCAAGTTCGCCATCGACAACATCGACGTGGTTCGGGGGGTCAACTTCCAGCCGGTCGCGCTCACCGCCCGTATCCCCGACAAGGACCGCTTCCAGATGCGGTTCACCCAGTCGGACCTGGTCCGTATCCTCTGCACGGAGGGCCCGTTCGAGAAGTCGGACTTCTTCCCGGTCCCGTCGGTCGCCCCGATCTCGGAGCTCGTCTCGATCATCCACGGCGAGGAGAAGATGACCCTGACGACCCACCCCGGCTGCGGGTGCGCGACGTTCGCCTTCGTGTCGAAGGACGGCTCGAAGATCACCGCTCTCCCGCGGTTCATGGACGTCGACGGATTCTTCGAGTCCGTCGAGGGCATGATCGAGAAGTACCGGGACGCGCGGTTCGCGCGGGTCCGCTCGGCCGTGGCCGGCGCGAAGCTGTTGCACGACGTGTCGAAGTTCTTCGACTTCGAGCGGGCCCCGGAGGGCCTCACGGAGAAGGACTGCGCGCGCCTGATCGCCGGGATCTTCACCGAGGGGAACAAGGAGGCGCTCGCCAAGTTCACCTGGAGGACGCTCTACATCGGCAACATGCACTTCCAGGACGCCTACGACTACGATATCCAGCGCCTGATGCGCTGCGACATCCACTACTCGGTGCCCGACGGGCGGATCATCCCGTTCTGCTCGTACAACTCCGGTCCGATCTACCGGACGGAGGTCGAGAAGAAGTTCTCGATCCCGATCCCGGACTGGCAGGCCGCGAAGACGGGCGCGGGGAAGACCCTCAAGACCATCGAGACGATGGGCGTCAACGGCGAGGTCATCGTGGACCCGGAGTACTACAAGGTCCGGGCCCTCAAGGGCGCGCCGGGGATGTCGAGCTAGGCGGGCTCGCGGCGACCCCCGACCGATCCAACCCCTTCTCCCGCCCGAGGGCGGGGCCTGGATACCTTCGATCCCTTTGCCGCGGTCCTCCCCGGTCCGTTCCGGGCGAGCCGGACGCGGGCCGGTTTACCCGAGCAGGGCCGCGCCACCGATTCGAACTCGCAGCGGATCCGCTTCGCGGCTCTTGCCCTGGAGCCGGAGCGCCCGGTCAATAGCGGCCCAGTCGCCCGCCGTCGGGGTCTCCTCCGCCCGTGGGGGGATCTCCGGGGAATGCTCCTGGACCCAGAGCCAGGCGGCCTCGAGGTGCTTGCAGGTGCCGATGCCGCGCCGGGCGAAATCGGTGCAGCTACAGAACCCCCCCTCTCGCTCCGGATAGGCGGGCAGCGCCACATCGTACCGAGTGTCGTGGACCGGATTCCGAACCTCCAGCCGGACGAATCTCGGGTCGGGTCGGGGGCGGACGTCGAGCGGGCTCTCGATCGCGCGGACCCGGCGCTCGGCGCGGGCCCGATCCTCCTCGCCGGGCGGGGTGCGGGCGGAGCGACGCGATCGGTCGGGCACGAGGGCGGAACGACGCC